>NZ_WBKL01000030.1:0-73757 GCF_015714705.1 Nostoc sp. NZL
TGACAAGACCATCAAAATCTGGGATCTCAGCAGTGATAAACCCCTAAAATCGCTGACTGGTCATAGCAGTGGGGTGAATAGTGTCGCCTTTAGCCCCAATGGAAAACAGTTAGCTTCTGCTAGTTTTGACAAGACCATCAAAATCTGGGATCTCAGCAGTGATAAACCCCTAAAATCGCTGACTGGTCATAGCAGTGCGGTCATTAGCGTCACCTTTAGCCCCAATGGACAATATTTAGCTTCCGCTAGTTTTGACAATACCATCAAAGTCTGGGATGTTAACAGTGATGAACCCCTGAAATCCCTGAGGGGTCATAGCAGTGCGGTCATTGGCGTCGCCTTTAGCCCCAATGGAAAACAGTTAGCTTCCGCTAGTTTTGACAACACCATCAAAGTCTGGGATGTTAACAGTGGCAAACTCCTCAAAACCCCTACTGGTCATAGTGATACAGTGAGAAACGTTGCCTATAGCCCCAATGGGCAACAGTTAGCTTCCGCTAGTTGGGACAAGACCATCAAAATCTGGGATATCAGCAGTGGTAAACTCCTCAAAACCCTTACTGGTCATAGCAATTCGGTCATTAGCGTCGCCTTCAATCCCAATGAACAACACTTAGCTTCTGGTAGTTGGGACAAGACCATCAAAATCTGGGATATCAGCAGTGGTAAACTCCTCAAAACTCTTACTGGTCATAACGGTGGGGTGAATAGCGTCGCCTTCAGTTCCAATGGACAAGAGTTAGCTTCTGCTAGTGAAGATAACACTATCAAAATCTGGAATGTCAGCAGTGGTAAACTCCTCAAAACCTTGACTGGTCATGGCAGACCGATCTATAGCGTCGCCTACAGCCCCAGTGGACACCAGTTAGCTTCTGCTAGCTATGACAACACCATCAAAATCTGGGATATCAGCAGTGGTAAACTCCTAAAAACCCTTACTGGTCATACCAGTGCGGTCATTAGCGTCGCCTACACCCCTAATGGACAGCAGTTAGCTTCTGCTAGTTATGACAACACCATCAAAATCTGGGATGTCAGCAGTGGTCAACTTCTTAAATCCCTGACTGGTCATAGCGGTTTGGTCTATAGCGCCGCCTACAGCCTCAATGGACAACAGTTAGCTTCTGCGAGTGAAGACAACACCATCAAAATCTGGGATGTCAGCAGTGGTCAACTCCTAAAAACCCTTAATGGTCATAGCAGACCTGTCTATAGCGTCGCCTACAGTCCCAATGGACAAGAGTTAGCTTCTGCTAGTGAAGACAAAACAATAATTTTATGGGATTTGGATTTCGATAATTTATTATTCAGTGGTTGCAATTTGTTGAATAATTATCTCATTGGTCATCCAGAAGTGTTAGAAGAGTTGCAATCATGCCAAACGCGATTGCGGTTGGCGCAAGGGGCAATAGTGTTAGTTATCCAAGGTGAGAAGTTAGCGCGAAATGATGATATTGATGGCGCTGTTAAAAAATTTGGCAAAGCACAGCAGTGGGATAATAAATTAAAGTTTGATTCCCAGGCGAGAGCGAAAGAGTTGGCAAATCAAGGTAAAACAGACCTAACCCCCAGCCCCTTCCCTCTCTTCGAGACGCTGCGCGAACGCAGCGAAGGAGAGTAAGATTCAAAGCCTCTCTCCTAAGAGGAGAGAGGTTTGGAGAGAGGTCAGAGATGTTGCATCCAACTGAGAACTGCTAGATAATCACAAGGTGGAAGGATGGCATACAGCGATTTTAGTCTCGCCAAGGTGAAAAATAGTTTTGATTTAACACTCGATGAAACTCGGAATTTATTTGCTGATACAAAACCTGTTACACCATCAGAAACACTCAGAACGATTTTAATAGATTACATCCCTTTAGCAACTGCTATTTCAACCGAAAAAGCTAGGTCAGAGTTTTTAATTGCACCAATACTGGCAGAAGTCAGACGATTATTAAATAATAAAATCTCCCTGTTTTCTGGAAATGAATTTAATGTTGATCCAACTCAAGGCTTGCAAGGTTTTTGCGATTACATCATCAGCAATTCCCAGGAACAATTATTTATTTCTGCTCCGATAATGTTTATTTTTGAAGCGAAAAAAGAAGATATTATCGGCGGTCTGGGTCAATGTGTAGCAGCAATGATTGCGGCGCAGTTGTTCATTCAAAATCAAGGCAATGAAGTTGGGCGGATTTATGGTTCGGTTACTAGTGGAACTAACTGGAAGTTTTTATTTTTAGAAGAGACGACTGTTTATATAGATTTGACTGAGTACTATATTAAAGAAGTTGATAAAATCTTGGGTATTTTATTGCAACCTTTTCAGCCTGTTTTAACCGCTGTTTGAATATATAGCAGGAAATAGGCAATCGATAAGGATGCTGATTTACTTACCTGCTTAAGGTTAAAAATTTACTAAAAAATAAGAGAAGTTAGGAAAATCGTCCACCATTATCACTATTCAATTGATATGAGTCTATACTGTCTAGTTCACGGTGCTTTCCAAGCCACCTGGTGTTGGGATTTGCTAATTCCCTATTTAGAAACACAGGGTCACAAAACCGTAGCAATGGATTTGCCAATTGAAAATGCGTCTGCTACTTTGTCCCAATTTGCAGATGTAGTAATTCAAGCGCTGCCAAAAACTGATGATGATATTGTCCTAGTCGGTCACTCAATGGCTGGTACTATAATTCCCCTGGTCGCAGAAGCCGTAAAAGTGCGTCAACTAGTGTTTGTGGCTGCGCTACTTCCATATCCCGAAATTAGTACACTCGACCAATTTTCTCATCGTCTCGATTCTGATACGCTCAAATCATTCAATTACCAGCCAAAAGACCCAAGTAAACTCCAACAGTTCTACGATGAGCCTGATATGTTTGAACCAGCTTCCGTAGGGAAGGATTATTCAGACGAAGCAGTATTAAGGGAGTTTTTCTTTCATGATTGTCAACCAGATGTAGCACAGTGGGCAATCTCGAAAAGTCGTTCGCAACAATCTATGGCATATATCTTTGAAACGAATCCTCTAAAAGCTTTGCCGCATGTTGAGCGTAAATATATTGTTTGTACCGATGACCGAATATTGTCTCCTACATGGTCACGCTACGCCGCACGCAAGCGCTTAGGAGTTGATGCCATTGAACTAGTTTCTGGACATTGCCCACATCTGTCTCATCCTGACCTTCTTGCCTCAATATTAACTAGTGATTAATTGTTTGAGTTTGGGTCAATTGTTGCCGTAGCAAAGTTATTTTCCAACTGCTGCATTTTTGACGAATCTGATAAAAATGCGGAATATCTTAGTGGTGCGTTGGCGCAGCCCACCGTAGGCATCGCTCATAATAAATGAAGCCCGATAAAGGTAAACTGGTATGGATTGGAGAACTTATATTCATTCAGACCCGAAAATTCTCCTTGGAAAGCCTGTCGTCAAAGGAACGCGGCTATCTGTGGAATTCATATTGGGGTTGTTTGCCGAAGGTTGGACAGAACAGCAAGTTACAGAAAGCTATCCAACTCTCAGCGCTCCTGCAATCCAAGCTGTGTTCGCGTTTGCCGCGGAGTGTCTCAAAGAGGATGTATTCTACACACCATTGCTGTCTACTGAGGCCAAGTAATGCGGTTTCTGGCGAATGAGAACTTTCCATTGCCCAGTGTGCGGCTGCTACGGCAAGCGGGCTATGATGTTGCTTCAGTGACAGAGGATTCTCCAGGTATTGAAGATACAGAGGTTTTGACTCGTGCCGCTAATGAGCAACGGGTGATTTTAACGTTTGATCGCGACTATGGCGAACTCATCTATCGCTTAAGATTACCATCACCAACGGGTGTGATTTATCTGCGGTTTCGCCCCCATGTTCCAGAGGAGCCAGTTACACTATTGTTAAATTTACTAGAGATAGAAGGATTGCAATTTGAGGAGCGGTTCACGGTATTAGAGCGCGATCAGATTCGCCAGCGTCCTCT
This sequence comes from Nostoc sp. NZL, assembly GCF_015714705.1. NCBI lineage: Bacteria > Bacillati > Cyanobacteriota > Cyanophyceae > Nostocales > Nostocaceae > Nostoc > Nostoc sp. NZL. The sequence goes on from NZ_WBKL01000030.1 coordinate 3,955, forward strand.
GCCGTAGTTAAGGAATACCACAAATCCAAAAAGGCTAGAAACCGCATCTAAGCTGTCTCTAGCCTTAATTTACTGAATGGGCAGTACCAGACTCGAACTGATGACATCCTGCTTGTAAGGCAGGCGCTCTACCAACTGAGCTAACCGCCCGTTTGACTAATCCTTAACTAATATAGCAAAACATTTCGCGTTGCGCTAGTAGTTTTAAGAAAATCTTTTTTTCTCTTATACTGACTCAGTATTCAGTTACTCAGCACTGGCTTAACGCCCCGCTATCGCTAACAGGATTTAGGATGCCCTCTGGTCGGACGCACGATCGCATTACTATGTATGCTCTGCCGTTTGTGGCAGGCGTTACTTTCTGGCAGACTCGCAGCAGCAATGCGACTTTGTTGGTTGCAGGCGGGTTTCTCTTTGGTGGGCTGATGTTTGGCCCCGACTTGGATATTTACTCTGTGCAATTTCAACGCTGGGGTTTCTTGCGCTGGATTTGGCTACCTTATCAAAAAAGTCTGCGGCATCGTTCTTTTTTATCCCACGGGCCGATTATTGGCACGATTCTGCGGATACTTTATCTGGGGTGTTTGCTAGCTATCTTGGCAATTTTCGTTTTGGCGATCGCAGAAAGGTTATGGAATCTGAGTTTTACTTGGCAGGATTTGGGACAAACTGTGGGGCGATCGCTTGTGGATTACGATACTGAATATATCGCCCTGTTTTTGGGGTTGGAACTCGGTGCAATGAGTCATTCTCTGAGCGATTGGGGCGGTTCGGCTTATAAGCGTTTTAAAAAGCAGGGGGTTCGGGGGTTGCTTCCTAGTGGCAAAATTAAGAAGCGTAAAGTTACAAGTCGCGGTCGTCGTCCGAGACTAAAGAAATAATTTTTTTAAACGCAAAGGAACGCTAAGGGAAGCGCAGAGGTATGGAAGATAAAAATGAGACTTTGGCGGCGTTGCAGGAGTTGATTGAGGTGGTGGCAAAGTTGCGATCGCCTGATGGTGGTTGTCCTTGGGATTTGGCTCAAACTCCCGAAACGCTCACGCCTTATGTGATTGAGGAAGCTTATGAGGTGGTGGATGCAATTAAGGGTGGGGATAAGAGTGCGATCGCAGAAGAGTTAGGCGATTTATTATTACAGGTAGTATTGCAGGCCCAAATCGCTAGCGAATCGGGGCAATTTTCTCTTAAGGAAATAACTCAGGGGATTTCCCAAAAGTTGATTCGCCGTCATCCTCATGTGTTTGGTGATGTGTCGGTTGCTAGTGTGGATGAGGTGCGGCAAAATTGGGAACAAATCAAGGCTGCGGAAAAAGGCGAATTATCTCCAGAGGCGCAAAAACTTAGTGCTAAACTCGGTCGTTATGGGCGCACCCTTCCCCCACTGACGGCGGCAATGAAGATTTCCCAAAAGGCTGCGGCGATCGGGTTTGAATGGGAAAATATTCAGGGTGTTTGGGATAAGTTTCATGAGGAGTTGGGGGAGTTTCAACAGGCTTTAGCTGAGGAAACACCCGAACGGCAAGAAGCAGAATTAGGCGATTTACTGTTTGCAGTGATTCAGCTAGCCCGTTGGCATAATCTTGACCCCAGTACCGGTTTGCAAGGCACAAATCAGCGATTTGTCCAGCGATTAGAAAAAATGGAGGCGGTTGTTGACCGTCCCCTTTCTGATTACAGTTTGGATGAGTTAGAAACTCTCTGGCAACAGGCAAAAGCCCAACTTGCCAAAGAAGGGAGTGGGGAGTAGGGAGTTGGGAATGGGGCATTGGGCATTGGCATGGGTTATTCTCCTTGTCCCCTCATCTCCCTCATCTCCCCCAGTCTTTTTCTTCAATTTTGTTAGCGAGTCCGCGAACGTCATTTTGAATTTTGAATTGATTTTTCCCCACTCCCTTCTTCAAGATTCTTTAGCATCGAACCACTTATCATATAACGATTGATAAGTGCCATTTTCTTTGAGATTCAGCAGGGCCTGATTAATTTGCTTGCGGTAGGGACTGTTGTTAGGCAGAATTATGCCGTAGCTTTCTTCACGTAAGATACTGCCAACAATCTGTGCTTTTCCTTTGCCTTCATTGGCAACATAAAAAAGGAGTACAGGTGCATCAAACACCACGGCATCAGCTTTTTTTGTTTGCAGAGCATTGTAAGCTTGCTCAATCTTAGGAACTTCTAAAACTGAAATACGATGTTCTCGCAGATATGTGGCTGCTGTACTACCCGCAGTTGTGACCACTACCTTGCCGGGTAAATCGTCTATACTCCTGATATCGCCCTGAAGCTGTTGTACTGTCAATGATGTAGTAGCGCTGGCTGTAAAGTAGGCGGCAAAAAGTACTCCGATGAACATCCAGACAATACCTACTAAGCGTCCCAGTACTCCCTTGGGCATTTCATCAGCTTGGGTTGCTAATGTGGCAGCTGACCACCAACAGGCTTTGAAAATGCCAGGAAAGTATGATTGGGGAATCATCCCATCTTTATGATTGCGTTCAGATAACCAAATAATGTGGGCTGCTACGACAATTAGCACTAAGGCAACGCCTATTACTTGCAAGAGGCTAGCAGAGAAAAATAATTGCAAAATATTTGGGAAGGCGCTGTCGTTGGTTTCTGCGTTTCGTACCATTATTTGCAGCCCCCCAGTAAAAATGGGTAATGAGAAATCAAAATTCTGCTGGCGTTCGGCTGTAATCGAGATAGCCGAAATTCCCAAGTTGGCTTTGCTGTCCTTAATGGCAGAAAGCAGTTCCGGCACAGTGGAATATTCTATAAATTTAGACTCTACACCTATTTGGTTGGCGATGCTGCGCCAGAGGTCGATACTAAACCCCGATAGCTCACCTTTGTTTGGTAGTACAAAAGGCGGTATAACTCGTGTGGCTACTAATAACGGTTGTTGGAGTTTTGGGGTTTGCTGGGGTTCCGGTTTTTGGGCCAGTCCTGGGGATGTCATTAACAACAATGCCAGAATTCCACCTACTAACCCTATGCATATATACAGTGCTAAGGAACGCTTGGTTTTGTTTTTACGGTCATATCTGCCAATCGGGCTTTTTCTCCCAGCCATAAGTTGGCGAAATCTAGTAGCGATCGCATTTATCATCAGAATTTTCTAGGGGTTGTATGCAAGTCTATTTATCATGCCCACCCCATATCAAATATCACAATTATCATCCCCCTAAAACCGATTTTTTTCAGATTTAGAGGGATGAACATGGTTAAAGCTAAACTCAAGCCGAACTACAATTTGATAGTAACGGTCTTAACTTCGGTATATTGCTGCAAGCCATATTCGCCGAGTTCTCGACCAATACCAGATTGCTTGAATCCACCGAAGGGTGCAGCAGCATCAAATACGTCGTAGCAATTTACCCAGACAGTACCAGCCCGGAGATTGTTGGCGATCGCATGGGCCTTAGTGATATCCTGAGTCCACACAGCGGCGGCAAGTCCGTACATGGTGGCATTCGCCCGTTGAATTACCTCATCAATATCTTTGAATTTGATGATGCTCATCACTGGGCCAAAAATTTCCTCTTGGGCAATCTTCATGTCATCGCGGACATCGGCAAAGACTGTAGGTGCAATAAAATAACCTTTGTCGCCGACTTGATTACCACCACATAGCATCTGGGCCCCTTCACGCATTCCAGATTCGATATAGCTCATCACTCGATCGAATTGGTCTTTGTCTACTTGCGGCCCTTGTTCTGTATTGGCATCGAAAGGATTACCGACAACCCGCACTCTCGCTCTTTCTACAGTTCTAGCAACGAACTCGTCATAACATTTTTCTTCGACAAATAGCCGCGAACCAGCACAGCAGCACTGCCCTTGGTTAAAGAATAGGGCATCGTGGGAACCTGCGATCGCTGCATCCATATTTGCATCGGCAAAGACGATGTTAGGACTCTTACCACCAAGTTCCAAAGTCACACGCTTCAGGTTACTTTTGGCAGCTGCTTCCATAATTAGATGACCGACTTCAGTGGAACCAGTAAATGCCACTTTGTCAATATCCATGTGACGAGCGATCGCAGCCCCGGCGGTTGGCCCATATCCTGATAAAATGTTCACCACACCAGGGGGGAAACCAGCTTCAACAATCAACTCACCTACCCGCAGCGCTGATAATGGTGTTTGTTCTGCTGTTTTCATAACTACAGTATTACCAGTTGCCAAAGCCGGTGCTAATTTCCACGCCTGCATCAACAGGGGAAAATTCCAGGGGATAATTTGACCAACTACACCCACAGGTTCATGGCGAGTGTAGCAGAAGTATGGCCCGTTAATCGGGATGGTTTTACCTTGTACTTTGTCAGCCCAGCCTGCGTAGTAACGATAGCAGGCGATGACTAGCCCCAAGTCACCTAATGAATCTTGTAATGGCTTACCGTTATCGAGAGTTTCTAACCGCGCCAACTCATCGGTGTTCTGCTCAATTAAATCAGCTAGCTTGTAAAGCAACTCGCCGCGACGGGTAGCAGATATCTTTCTCCATTCTCCACTAGTAAAGGCAGCACGGGCTGCTTGTACTGCTTTATCTACATCCGGTGCGTCTGCTTCTGATACTTCACAGATTACCTCACCTGTAGTCGGGTTGATTGTTTCAAATCGGCGATCGCTGACACTATTTACCCACTCATTGTTAATCAGCAACTTGGTTGGGCCGATTTTGACCTGTTGTCCTGGTACTGTTGCTGTAACCATCAGGCCCTCCTTAAGCTATAAAAAAATTTGCTTAAATCTACCTATTATGTTTGTTGCTGTACAGCACTCTAGGTGGATTTATTTATGAATTCTTTATTATTATGATAATAGTTGGAGGTTGAGATAGCTAAATTGTGTCTAATTCTCTTTGTAGAACTCGCGTTCGCTTCCGACGAACTACAAGCAACACGAATGGTAGTCGAGAAGGAGCGTCAGCGTTACCAAGAATTATTTGATTTTGCGCCTGATGCTTTGGTTACTCACAATGAGACTACCCTTACCGCAGTTAAATCTACTACTGAACACCTAACTATTCCCAGGGCGAACGCACGGTATTTCTGAAACCCCTGTTAGATAAGGATATTGACGAAAAAATAGGTTAAATTAAAAAACGCCAAAACCCTTGCTATTAAAGGATTCTTATACTTTAGATGCGTTTGCCCTGAGGCGATCGCTGTGCTCAACTGGTGGCAGGCAGCGGCAGACGCTCTGCTATGGCTTTACTTTTATTAATCATCATCATAATCCCAGCGACGATGATGACCACGACCCCAGTGACCACGACCCCAGTGACCACGACCCCAGTGACCACGACCATGACCCCCGTGACCATGACCATGACCCCCGTGACCATGACCATGACCCCCGTGACCATGACCCCCGTGACCATGACCATGACCCCCGTGACCACCGGATAGAAGTTGCTGTTCGTTTGTGGATAGTTCTGTCAGCAACTCACATATGTTAATTTGATCCGACATAATTACCTCAGTTTTATTCATTGCCTGTTACAAACTGTACTGAGCTGAAATCCAAATTTGGAGCGATCAAAATCTGTAATTTTAATGCTCCAGACCATTCAAAACCTACATTGAAATTCTCATGGAAGTCATTGTGGCGAACCAACAATGTATCTTAACTTTTATATTTTTTATTGGAGTAGCTACTCCTTCTTTTTATATATATGGTTATCTATAAAAAGTCTGAAATTTTCTTGATTAGGCAATGTTACAAAAATAGTATGAAGCCAAACTGCTGTAACTAATGCTGCTAATCTAGCATTCTTTATGGTCAATTTATCCCATCATCTTCTCGCTGATTTCTGTCACCATAATCTCGGTTATGGCATTATTGACCTGAAAGCTTATTATCGTGGCTTTCGATATGTCCGTGAAATGTTAAAAATGCTTAGAGAAAAGCCTGAGCTTATTTTATGGTGACATCGGTCAGTTCAGTAGGTGAAGCTTTAGAAGCGCTGGTACGATTAAAACCAGATGTTTTAGTCAGTGATATCGGAATGCCAGATGAAGATGGTTATGCGCTGATTCGCAAAGTGCGAATCAGGGAAGCACCCCAAGGAAAAAAAATTCCAGCTGTAGCACTGACGGCCTTTGCCAGAGATGAAGAGTGTCAGTTGGCTCTGCAAGCTGGATTCCAAATTCATCTATCTAAGCCAATCGAGCCAGATAAGTTGGTGACAGTGGTGGCGAACCTGGTTAAAGGCAGCCAACAAGTTTAATGCACAAGTAAGCTTTCGGTAGCAAATGCGGTCGCCCAACAAGCAAATGCGATCGCCCAACAAGCAAATGCGGTCGCCAAACAAGCAAATGCGATCGCCCAACAAGCAAATGCGATCGCTAAACAAGCAAATGTGATCGCCAAACAAGCAAATGCGATCGCCCAACAAGCAAATGAGGTCGCCCAACAAGCAAATGAGGTCGCCAAACAAGCAAATGAGGTCGCCCAACAAGCAAATGCGATCTCCAAACAAGCAAATGCGATCGCCCGACAAGCAAATGTGATCGCCCAACAAGTAAATGCGATCGCGCAGCGTGCCGAAGGCAGGGAAGGAGGAAAATTACAGATACAAATATAGGCTTCTACAGGCGATTTATAAGTCAATACAGTTCAGATAAGACCAAAACACTTGTAGAGACGGCGATTTATCGCGTCTCGAAAACCCAAAATTTTATACCAGTAGCGCTTAACTGAACCGTAATAAAAAAACGGAGGCAGTTACTAACCACCTCCTAACAAATTAAAGCTTGGATGGACTGAGAAATGCTTTGACAGCAAGCTAGAAACTCAGCTAGCTGCTCAAAAACATAGTCAAGACCACTCCTACGATAATTGATCCACCGCCAAGGATGAATGACCAGAAGCGATGGTAACTGTTGACAATGGTGCCATTTTCACTTTGGAGTTGAATCAAATCCATCCAAGGTGCAACACCTCGACGGAACCAACCCACCGCCCCAACTTGTTCACCAATCAAGCTTTGGACTCGCTTCATCCCAAATAGGAAATTGCCAATGGGGCCAAAGCGTGAAGCGTAATGCAAATAAAGCATCCCGCTACGATCCTGAATTTTTAAATCGGAACCAAACTTATAACCAGCGTCGCCACGACCAATTAGTTGACCTTCCAGTTTTGCAGGTTTTCCACGCAACGGACTGGCGTAAGGATCTGACATCAGCGTGAGAATGTCGGTTTCTGGTGCTTGCTTGTAGTCGGGGAACATCACCAAGGCTTTAACCAGAATCCCCATCCCTAAACCAATAAGTGGCGCACCAAATGCTAAACCTGTGTTTGGGGAACTTGACCACAGAATCACACCCATTACTAAGCCAATAAAGAAACCTATAGTTTCAGCACCATACAGCACAACATCTAAAAAGAAGTTACCGTAAAGCCTACTTTTATTAAGACTTTTACCTTCGCCTACAACTCGCCCCATATCGAATTCAGTCGGTAAACCCAATTGTTCGGCATAGGTGCTTAATGTACGAACTCGTTTCCCTGTCAAGGGATGAGTTGAATTTAACTCCATCCACCAGCCCCAAGGGTTAAACATATCCCACAAAAAGACGCGACCAATTTTTTGCGGATCGGATGCAATGCGGTAAGCGGTTCCTGTGGAAGCGGCGGCTTTATGGTCATAGATACCCAAGGCGCGAGTCCCTTCAATTAAACGGCTGGGTTCTTGTGTGCGTGAACCTTCTTCTAATATCCCGTAGGCAATCTTCACCAAAGCGCGGGATAATCCATTGGGATTGCCTGTACTTTCGGCTGCAAAGTGGTCAGCAAAGTATTCTCGTGTCCGAGAGAGGTACAGCAGTAAATAAGTACCAATGATATAAAACACGTAGGCAACTAGACCCGCAGTTTGCATCGCATCTTTAATTTTGCTATCGCCACCACGCCCCAATCTTCTAGCTGTGCTGTAAATCAGGTAGCAAATTTGCACTAAGGTAGAAGCTACTGTCATCACTGCAAAGTCCCAGTGGACAATGTGCCCCAATTCATGAGCGTAGACGGTAGCAATTTCATCATCATCCAGATAAGTAAAAAGTCCCTGACTGACGACTAAACGGGCGCTATTAGGTAATGACCCATAAGTAAAAGCCGTGGGGTTTTCATCGTTAATGATTCCTAAACGGGGTGTTTTCAGCTTTTTCTGCTGACAGATTTGGTTAATAATTTTAGCTGTCTCTGGACTGAGGGTTTCAATTTCTGCTAACTCTACCCAGCGAGTTTGGTAAAGCCAGCCTTGAGTTAAGTCCATGATGAATGGAGATATGAAAAAGGCGGCGATATTAAAAACTAGGGTAAAACCAATAGCGATCGCTAGCCCTTGGAGTGGATCGTCGCTACCCAAAATAAATACTAAGCTCAAACCTAAGGCCAAGACCATGCCAAACAGCAAGGTCATGGTGACACCAGAAGCTAACGCCAAACTACCACCCACACCCCCCATTGCTAATTTCATCCCAGTAGTGGCGGCGCGATTAGCTTTTTGGCTGGCGTTAGATTGGGTTGCTGGTGGTTGGCGGAAGGATTGACTAGCTTGTTCTGCCCAACTACGAGCCTGTGGATTTTCACTCATCATTAACTTTTGACACAGGCTCTTGGCTTTTTCAATTTCGCCTGTGGCTTGATAGGCTTTCATCAGCCACATCTGTGCTGAAAGATAATCTGAGGAATCACGTTCAACGCAATCACGGCAGAATTGTTCGAGTAATTCAACCGCTTCTTGATAACGTTTTTGTTTTAAGGCATCTAATCCAGATTGCAATGACATAGGATCTCCCTAGCATAGGAGTGGTATTTGATCCATCAATACTCAATAGATCCAGCGATCGTCATCACAATTTCGTAAAAATTCAAATATCCGGTAGTATAAATTACTTACTTAAGTAAAAGGCTAAAGAAACATAAATTACGATGTCTCTCTAGCCCCCGGTACGCATAAATCATTTTTAAGGATTTCAAATAAGCTCTGCAATAATACTTAGAATATTCTTGTTGCTGTAAATTTACTATCTCTAATTTGCCAGTGTTCGATAATCACAGAATAAATGTTTTGAACCAAGTCTTGCTTCACCCGATCAGAGTAATTATTGATTACCCAGATGGTTCACCCGATTGGAGGAAGACGATAAGCAATGGTGAACTCACATTGATAAGATGAAGAAAAGGTAAAGATTTGTGCTATGACTATTCTTAACATTGCTTCTCCCCTAATTGCGATCGCAGGGCAAACCCGCCAAGCTGCAAGTAAGCTAGCGATTCTCTCCACTGAGGCAAAAAATCAAGCCCTTGTTGCGATCGCTCAAGCTTTAGAATCAGCTAAAGATGAAATTTTACAAGCAAATGTTGCTGATTGTGAAGCTGCTACTTCTGAAGGTATTCCCAAACCACTTTATAAGCGCTTGCAATTAGATGAACATAAATTAAGAGATGCGATCGCTGGGGTACGAGATGTCGGTAAGCTAGCTGATCCTATCGGTAAAGTGCAGATTCACCGCGAACTTGATACTGGCTTAGTTCTCAAGCGAATTACTTGTCCTTTAGGCGTTTTGGGGATTATTTTTGAAGCGCGTCCAGAGGCGGCGATTCAAATTGTTTCCTTGGCGATTAAATCAGGAAATGGTGTGATTCTCAAATGTGGAAAGGAAGCGGTGCGTTCTTGTGAAGCAATAGTTAAAGCAATTAAGCAAGGATTATCTCAAACTGCTGTTAACCCTGATGCGGTGCAGTTGTTGACAACTAGAGAAGAAACCCTAGAACTTTTGAAGTTAGATAAATATGTAGATTTAATTATTCCTAGAGGTTCTAATTCCTTTGTGCAGTTTGTCCAAGAAAATACGCGCATTCCGGTACTAGGTCATGCTGATGGGATTTGTCATCTTTATATAGATAAATCTGCTGATATTTCTAAAGCAGTTCCAATTACTGTCGATGCGAAAGCGCAATATCCTGCTGTTTGTAATGCAATTGAAACTTTGCTAGTTCACCAATCAATTGCTACAGAATTTTTACCAAAAGTTGGTGAGGCTTTGCAAGAACGCCATGTGGAATTAAGGGGTGATAAACGCACCTTAGAAATTTTGCCTAACATTGTAGCTGCAACAGAAATAGACTGGGAAACAGAATACAGCGATTTTATTTTGTCGATAAAGATTGTAGACTCTATAGAAGGTGCGATCGCTCATATTAACGAATATGGTTCTCGTCATACTGACGCGATTATCACTGAAGATTCAGCATCTGTAGAAACTTTCTTTGGATTGGTAAATTCAGCTAATATATTCCATAATTGTTCTACCAGATTTGCTGATGGTTTCCGCTATGGTTTTGGTGCAGAAGTAGGAATTAGTACGCAACAAATGCCTCCCCGTGGCCCCGTTGGTTTAGAAGGATTAGTAACATACAAATATCAAATAACTGGCAATGGTCATATTGTAGCTACTTACACCGGAGCTAATGCTAAAGCTTTTACTCATGAGGATTTAGTGTAAGATATCATCAAAAGTATATGCTCTAGTAACGCTATAAATACACCGGATAAATCGGTGTATTTTTTATGTTAATAGTTTATCTGAGTTGTCAAAAGTTTTAATTGGGCCATGCCATCGCTCATCATTTAAGAAAACCTCTTTAAAAGCTCCATTAGTGTATTGACTAATGACCTTGCTCCAAAAAGCTTGTGCGCCTAAGTTCAAAGCTGTCTGCCGTACTTCCCAATTGCCAGGAAACTGATCAAAAATGTGAGTAGCTACCTGTTCACCAATACCCTGGCTTCGATACTTCTTGAGGATAAAGAACTCAGCAATAGACATCGCATTGTTATCTTGATAAAGGTAGGTATGCTGATTAACAAGTACAAACCCTGCCAGTTTCTCATTAACTTTAACCAGAAATGGGTATCGCTCTGGTTCTGTCCAATAGTAATCAAAATATCGATAGCCAAACAAGCCGCAGATATCTACATCTTTAGCTTCTATATCACTTAAGTCATATTGGTATAGTTCCATTAAATTACACAGCACTGACTTCTGTTGTTGAGTAGCTTTTACCACTTCAATTTTCATAAAGCATTTACAATACTAGAATTACAAGATATGCTTTCATGCAGAGAAATCTTTGGATGTTTTGTAATTTGCAAGTCTCTTTAAACTAACGCTTTCAGTAAAGCCTGAAGTTTCAGTTGCACCTCTGCAAACTCCTTATCAGGATCAGAACCAGCTACGATACCAGCACCAGCATACAATCTCGCGCGATCGCCATCAATCAATGCTGAACGAATTCCCACAATAAACTCGCAGTTTCCCTCAGAGTCTATCCAACCCAGAGGCGCAGCATATAAACCCCTTTCAAAGTTTTCATAACGCCGAATTTCCGCACAGGCCACATCTCGTGATGCACCCGCAACGGCTGGTGTAGGATGCAATTGTCCAACAATCTTTAATGGATGTATGTTAGCGGGAACCATAGCACTTATTGGTGTCCATAAATGCTGGATATTCGATAATTGTCGCAGCCGTGGTGCTAATATTTGGGGTAACAAACCTAGCTGGCATAGGCGTTGTGTAATAAAATCAAGTACTAGCGAATGTTCGTGCTTTTCTTTTTCACTATTGAGTAAGCGATTAGCATTAGCTGCATCTTCAGCAGGGGTTTTACCTCGCGGTGCAGAACCAGCCAAAGCATCCGTAATTAACTGTTGATTATTAATACTAATTAATCTTTCTGGACTTGCACCAATAAAGTTTTGACCTTTGCCATTACTTGTAGAAAAAATATAACAGTTAGGATGTATTTGCCTAAGATTATTTAAGGATTTAACTAAGTCAAACTTGTTGCTTGACTTGACATCTAATATATCTGCTAAGACAATTTTACTTAAATGGCTAGACCGAATTTTTTCCAAAACAGATGCTACTGAACGTTTAAACTGAGTAGCATTCGTGACAGATTTTTTGTAGAAGTTTGCCTGAAAATAATCAATATTAGGAGAATAATATTCTAAAGATTGGATAAAATCAATTTTATGTTGCAAATTTTCCAACAACCTTTGAATATTTGCATCTTCATTGATAATTATATTTGTTACTAATATACAACGCTGATTTTTCACAGCTACTTGCCAACGTGGAAGAAAGATGGTAGCGGATGGAAATGGATAATCTACCTGGGTATTTTTATCAAAAAAACTGAAATAACAAAAAAAGTGAGGCCCAGAAAAAGGTTGATTAGTGTTACCAAAATTAATTACATTTTTTAGACAAGATTTGATAAAATGTTCAGCTTGAGTAAAACGCTCTGCACCATCAATCTGTAATTTTGCTACAGAATCAATTGCTGCGATCGCTTCTCCTTTACCTTTATCCTCAAAGTAAAAATTTATTTCATTTGCTTGTGTAAGTTTATCCAATACAAGTAAAGGGTCAACTAAATCGATCTCCTGAGAGATACTGACAATTTGCCTGCAATTATTTTTGACGCACTTTTCTTGCACTGCTACCAAAAATTGATATAAATCTTTGTGCTCTACAAAGAGGTTGCTACGACATGGTGAAACTGTCATGGATCTATAGTAAATTTTTTTTAAGTTAACTTCCTAAAGTGTAATTAATCGTGGTCGTATTTCTACAGGTAACATATTAAGTTGTCATTTCACCAGCGTAGGATTTGCCTTGTTTGTGGTGTTCCTAGACCCTGACAAGCCATTTCCAGCCTTGAGCTGCAACGTAAGCGAGGGTGGAGTGTTAACAACACAAGGTTAACGAGCCACAGTAAAAGTGACAGTTGTTTTTAGCTCATGAATATCTAGCGTCTCTTTAAATTATAAAATCTCAAGTGTGAGTAATATTCCGGCAATTTAATTAATCACGACTGATGACTACCAAGCAGATTTTATATCCCAACTCTAAGTTATGGATGGCAGCGATTAAACCGCCAATGTACAGCGTTGCCATTATGCCCATTTGGGTAGGAACAGCAGTAGCATTTGCCGAAACTAAAATTTTTAATGGTGCAGTATTCTCTACTTTTGTAGCTGCTGCAATCTTAATTCTTGCCTGGGAAAATATCAGCAATGATGTCTTTGATTCCGAAACAGGGATTGATCAAAATAAGCATCATTCTTTGGTGAACTTAACAGGCAATAAGCTATTAATATTTTGGTTAGGAAATTTGTGTTTAAGTTTGGGGTTGCTGGGCATACTAGCGATCGCATTTTGGCAACAAGACCTAACTGTTATCGCCATCATTCTAGTATGCTGTGGTTTGGGCTATATGTACCAAGGGCCTCCCTTCCGCTTAGGATATCGGGGTTTAGGCGAGATTCTTTGCTTTTTTGCCTTTGGTCCCTTAGCAGTGGAAGCAGCTTACTACAGCCAGACTCAAACTTGGTCAATGACAAGTTTAGCAGCCTCAGTCATTGTCGGGATTGCCACAACCTTAGTTTTGTTTTGCTCACATTTTCACCAAGTTAAAGATGACATAGCCGCAGGTAAGCGATCGCCTATTGTCCGTCTAGGAACAGCAAAAGGTGCCCAACTCCTAGTTTGGTTTACTGGTAGCATTTATCCCCTCACCTTGCTATTTGTACTATTGGGAATTTCTCCAGTTTGGACGTTACTGAGTTGGGTAAGTTTACCCTTTGCTGTCAAATTATGCCGCCACGTTCAAGAAAATCACAACCAGCCGGACAAAGTTAGTAACTGTAAATTCATCGCCGTAGCCGTGCATTTTTGGGCTTGCTTGCTGTTCGGACTGGGATTTATGCTTTAGCAATTATTAATTGATGCGTTATCAATTTAAATTTCGTCCATATCAGCGAAAGTTTTTGCGATCGCTTACCACCAATCATGGTAAGTGGGATATTCGTGAAGGTATTATTCTTCGTCTCACCGATGAATCAGGTAAACTCGGTTGGGGAGAAATTGCCCCCATTAGCTGGTTCGGTTCCGAAACCCTAGAACAAGCCTTAGATTTTTGTCGCCAACTCCCAGTGGAAATCACAGATGAGATAATTTTCTCCATCCCAGATGAGTTACCTGCTTGTCAATTTGGCTTTGAGTCAGCGCAAGAGTGGGGAAGTGAATTCTTGTCCATGCCCCATGCCCAATCTTTTAGTGCCTTACTAGCAGCAGGGGAAGCGGCTGTGAATCAATGGGAAACTTTATGGCAGAAGGGATATCGCACGTTTAAGTGGAAAATTGGTGTGTATGCGATCGCTCATGAACTAGAAATTTTTGAGTCATTAATACAGACATTACCAGCCTTTACCAAACTGCGATTAGATGCCAACGGTGGACTCACCTATGAAGAAGCAAACTTATGGCTGCGGACTTGCGACAATCTCAAGGCAAATGCAGAACTACCCATAGAAATTGAATTTATCGAACAACCGTTACCCGTTGAGCAATTTCAGCAGATGTTGGAATTGAGTACGAGTTATGAAACTGCGATCGCTTTAGATGAATCTGTTGCCACACTTGGGCAACTTGCTGCTTGTTATCAACAAGGCTGGCGAGGGATTTTTGTGATTAAACCTGGAATAGTCGGATCACCATCTCGTCTGAGAAAGTTTTGCCACCAGCATCAAATTGATACTGTATTTTCATCAGTATTTGAAACTGCGATCGCTAGACTTGCAGCACTCAAGCTAGCAGCCGAATTATCCCAAAACAACAGAGCAATTGGTTTTGGCATCGACCATTTTTTTGAACAAGAAGAAACGTGGTTTCAAAGTTTATGGAACAACCTTTAGACTGTCTAAATAACCTATCTCAGGATGATTGGCTTATTGGTCATGACAGCCGTAAATTTAATCAAATAGCTCAAGAATTATATTTAGAACTAACACAATTATCAGCGCGTGGAACCCCACCAAAAATCATATTAGCTGAACGTGAACCATTACGATTTTTAGCAAGTTTTATTGCTGCTTGTGCAGCTAATTGTCCAGTTTTTCTTTGTAATCCCGACTGGGGAACACAAGAATGGCAACAAGTCTTTGATTTAGTACAACCAGATATTATTTTGGGAATGGGGCATGGGGCATGGGGCATAGGGAATGGGAATAATAATATCCAATGCCTAATTCCCAATAGCATCATGATTGCCACAGGTGGTTCATCAGGACAAATTAAATTTGCCATCCACACCTGGGAAACTCTCACAGCATCAGTACAAGGATTTACAGAATACTTTCAACTAAAGCAAGTAAATTCTTTTTGCATATTGCCGTTATATCACGTTAGCGGTTTAATGCAATTTATGCGCTCATTCACTACCGCAGGTAAACTAGCTATTCAACCATTTAAAGCTGTAGAATCAGGTCAAATATTAAATATTAAACAATCAGAATTTTTCACATCTTTAGTACCAACGCAGTTACAACGTCTTCTGCAAAATCCAGAATTAACTGAATGGCTATCCCAATTTAATACTGTACTTTTGGGAGGTGCGCCAGCATGGAACGAACTACTAGAAAAAGCCAGATTTCACCACGTCAGGTTAGCACCTACCTATGGTATGACAGAAACCGCCTCTCAAATTGCTACCCTCAAACCGGATGATTTTCTGAGTGGTAAAATTAGCAGTGGTCAAATTCTTCCCCATGCGAAAGTAACTATTTGCAATCAGCAAGGCGAAATTTTAAATTCCAATCAAATCGGAAATATTACCATTCATGCTAAATCTTTAGCCCTTGGTTACTATCCGATAACCAGAGAAGATCAAACTGATTTCCAAGTAGATGATTTAGGCTTTTTAGACGATCAAGGACATTTAAATATAGTCGGACGTAACAGCGATAAAATTATAACAGGTGGGGAAAATATTTACCCAGCAGAGATTGAATCAGCTATACAAGCAACTCAAATGGTTGCCGATATTTGTGTCATCGGCATCCCAGATAAACATTGGGGACAAGCCTTAACAGCGATTTACATTCCCAAACAACCAAATACCTCTGCCTTAAAAATCCAAACCCTACTCAAAGACAAACTCAGCAAATTTAAAATTCCAAAATATTGGATTCCCCAGCAAAACTTACCCCGTAACTCTCAAGGTAAGATTAACCGCCAAAAGTTACAAGAAATAGCCACAGAATTTCTCCAAAATCCCATCACATAATCTCTCTCGACTTTCTTCTCTCTGCGCCCTCAGCGTCTCTGCGGTTAGTTTCCAACCATTCGACTATCTCTTCGGATAATTCCTGCTTACTTCTACTACTTACATCAATACAAACATGACGAGTAATAGCCTTAGCAACTACCACCTCACCCACTGTAATTTCGTAAGTAATTTCAAACTTATCAACACCTATTTTTTGCGGAATTAAACTAATCAACAACTTGTCCCCAACAAACATAGGGCGCAAAAAATCAACACTAGCATGAACAATGGGAAACCCCACAGACGGATTAGTAAAAAAATCTTTGAGATTAATACTTGATGCTTCTAAAGATTCTTCATAAGCTTCATGGCAAATACCCAAAACATTAGCAAAATAAACTACCCCAGCAGCATCAGTATCTTGAAAGCGAACCGTGCGTTTATAAGTAAAAGGCATTTTTGACAATTGAATATTAAAAAACAGCAGGTTTATTCCCTGCTTTACAAACTAATTTTATTGCAACTCAGATAAGTCAGTGATAAAAATTTAATTTCCCCAATTCTGAGTTTGTATCGATTTGTTTAGCCTCATTCAATGCTTTGGGGTTAAATATATGGTGAGGAAAGGCGATCGCTTCTACATCGACTCCAACGCCGGAACCTCGAAGTCATTAAACGAGCAAACATTGTAAGACGAAGCGGCTAAAGCCTTCACCAGCTTGCCGTCGAGAGTCAGCAAAGTAGCACCTACCTGCTGTGAAAGTGCAACATAAGAAGCATCGTAGGCAGAAGTTCCATAACTCAAGCTTATAGTAACTGCATCCGCCATCAAGTCAGATGTCGAGACAACACGTAACGGAAAAGCTTTGAGGGTGGCTAAATCTGTCTGAACCTCAGCAGCAGTGTACATCCTTGCACGGACGTACTTCAATAAAGCGTTAGCACACTCAATGTAAAAGAGGTCTGGAACAAATATTTCCGTCTGTGGATTGGCAAAATGGTCGAAAAGTTGGTTAACTTTGGCAGTTAGTGGATCAGCAATAAAATACTTGATACACACACTGGTATCTAACACGCATCTTAGAGGGGTGGTCATCTGTCGCGGTCTTCTCGAATCATTTCAGTACTATCAGGTAATCCGAAGTCTGCTGGATTCACACGGCGGTGCTGGCGACTTTCTTCTAGGACTTTAAGTACATTCTGGCGTTTCTGGTCTTCTATTTGCTGTGCTTCAGTTTTTAAAGCTTGTTCTAACAGAGTTATAACTTGGGCATTAATGGAACGGTGTTCAGATGCCGCTAACTCTTGCAGCTTGGCATACAAATCATCAGGTAAATTTCTTACATAAAGGGTAGCCATTGCTTTACCTCAAAGTAGAATTTATCTTTATGCTAGCACGATGCAAGCATAAGGCGGGAGTGGGGCGATCGCTTTTACTGTACCCACTAAGAAGAGCCATCATCTGTTACAGTTTCCAATAAAATAATGATACACTGCTTCATAGCTTATACATACACTGATATATAGTCATATCAGTAAAAAGTTAAATAGGCTGTCTATAGCTGAATTTAAAAATGCGTTTTACGAGGTAACTATTAGAATACATGGATGACATATTTTTGAAGCAAGCTGATTTTGAAAGAATTTTTTCATCTCACTTAAAAATTAGGGTTCTTCCGGTGCTTTTATGGTGGTTACTAAAATTTAGTAACCACCATAAAAGCACCGGAAGAACCCCAATTGGAAACATTAAGAACAACAAAGCCAGATCCCCAAAGAGTAACTATTGACGATTTTCTGTCAAGAATAAGGAAGAAAAGACTACTTCTACGCCCACCTTACCAACGCTCAGAAGTTATTAGTATTCCAAAAGCATCTGCTTTAATAGAGAGTATTTTGCTTGGCATACAGCTACCACCAATATTTATCTTTAGTCGAAGTGATGGAGTATGGGAAGTTATTGATGGACAGCAAAGACTACTTTCAATTCTTGCATTTACCGGAGGATCTTATATTGATGAATAAGGCAATGAACAAAAATCAAAAAATGATAAGTTTCCGTTGAGGCAATTAAGAATACTTAAAGATTTAGAAAAATGTAAATTTGATACCTTTGACGTAAATCTGCAAGATAGAATTTATGATTTCCCACTCCTAGTC
Organism: Nostoc sp. NZL; assembly: GCF_015714705.1. Taxonomy (NCBI): domain Bacteria; kingdom Bacillati; phylum Cyanobacteriota; class Cyanophyceae; order Nostocales; family Nostocaceae; genus Nostoc; species Nostoc sp. NZL. The sequence continues at coordinate 22,240 of NZ_WBKL01000030.1, forward strand.
GTAGAAATTGAAGAGAGGATTAACAGTCAATTTCAACCTGTGGATTTATTTATTAGACTTAATAATAAACCATTCCCAATCTTAGAAAATTCCTTTGAAATGTGGAATGCTTGGGTCAAGAAGGACTTAATTGATGATATCAAAAAGAACGCTGGAAAGCATAAAAACTGGTTCTATATTACTATCGCGCGCAATAAAAATGATTATGGCGATAGAATGCAAAATGAAGAATTATATACATTATTAGTTTATCTAGACTACCATAAGACAAGCGGTAAAGGTAAGTCCACTGGTGTACTTAATATACATATCAAAAATAATTCTGTAAATGCGAGAATTAAAGATAAGAGAGATGTGACAAAATTACTTCATAGTGCATCTACGAATGTAGACTCTTTGCGTTCATTTCGAGAAAGTATTAAACATGTAGAAAGTTTTATCAAAAACCTAAGATTGATTCTCCTTGACAAAGATATTGATGATGGTGATGTTAATGATTTTTTGAGAGAGGAGTTAAATTCTATCTTTGATGCTGGCAGAAATTTACCCGTTCTTGTCAGAATATTTCAGGACTTCTACATGCTTTGGCACATTTTATCTGACTTGAATTACGAAATGGCTAAGTTTCATAGAGAGGAAATAAAAAAGAGATTAAAAGAGCTTTTTCTCTATATGAAAAAACCTAGTAATGCTGATTTAGATATAATTATGAAAGGCTTTAATGAAAGGCTAGAAATTATCAAAAGTGATTTTAAGAGAGAGGATAGAAGACTTCGTTTGACAGAGGAAGAAAAAATGTTATTGATTAAGAGTCAGGGAAATAAGTGTGCCTTGACAGGTGCAGGAATATACTATGGCGATGATTTACACTATGATCATATCAAACCATTAGCAGTTGGTGGTTCTGACACTATTGATAATATTCAGGCAACTCATCCAGATGCAAATAGAAAGAAGGGTGCTTATTTCTCTTCTGATTCAATATAATGCATATCTACATAATGCATCTCTACGAATTTGTTGGTGTATTACTGTTTGATTACACTAAATTCCAAGCCAATTTGCCATCATAAAATTGTTTTTGCGGCCTTAGGAACTACCCACCTTGGGAAAATTTAAGGCTTACTGACCCATTACAAAGCCTTATTAACCAGGACTTACTATGTATGTTTTGTAATGGTTTTGAGATGAACTCAAATTTGATAAAGAAATCAAAGCCACTTCACAGTAAATAATAGCCAAAAATACTCAATCAACTTTCATCTCAAAAAACCTAATAGTTGATTTACTCAAAAACACTTGTAAAATCTAATTTTTGTTCAACGGAGAGGGGGAGATTCGAACTCCCGGAGGTTTTAGCCTCATCCGATTTCAAGTCGGACGCAATCGACCACTCTGCCACCTCTCCAGTAAATCTGTCAAACTTGTGCTTATCCTAGTTTCAGACGCTATTCGGGCGCTTTTGTTGGTTAGCACTAAACTTGACAGATAATACTATACCCTATTATCTACGCAGATTGCACTACTGGATGCGAATGTCTACGACACAATACGCGATCGCTCGTACAAAATTTCCTCTGAAGCCACCTGAAAGTCATTCCCCACCCAAACTAGGGAAACTTGCGAAACCACACCCGCCTCTAGGGTGACAATGGAAAAGTTACGCAACTTCTCGCTGTCATTTTCCACAATCCTGGGGACACTAGCCGCATTTAAGTAAATTGTCCCCTCTGGACTTCTAAAGATGGGTTTGCGCTGCACCTTCTTGGTATGGCGTAAATCTCGGTGCATGTGACCAAATGTCACCAGAGGAATGGTTTTACCAGCAGTCAAGGCATGAGAAATCGCCTCCCCAAAATCTGGATCGCCAAAGTCGCCGCCAATTGGGTGCCAGTCTTTGCCGCAGGGGTCTTCGGGGCGATCGCCTAACCCACTAGGCCCATTGTGACCCAAAAATATAATTGTCTCGTAAGCGGCGCTTTTGATCGCTTTCACGATGCGATCGGCGGATTCTTCCAAACTCGTCACACCGTAACGTTCTTGACAGATTTCCGCGAATTTCCACTCTGGGCCACCCCAAGTAAAGGGACGACCCCCCACTACAGTTAAATTCCAAGCGGGAAAATCCAACTTACCGTAACCGACATGGGACGGGCCTAATAAATCGAGTTGTTCCTGTACCCAGTCTTCCTTAGAGCGGTCATAAGGAGCCTTTTTGCGTCCCCATTCGGTGGCAGTGTACCAAGCATCGTGGTTGCCCATTACGGCTGCTTTGGGAATATCGAGAGATGCGATCGCTCTGACCACTTCCACCGACTCGTTGCCAAAATCCCCGACAAACAGCGCTAAGTCAACACCCAGATGCTTGAGTGCAATACCATCTTCCACTTCCCATTGGTCGTGAACATCTCCAATTACAGCAATTTTGAGGGTTATCGATTGAGTTTTCTGACTGGTCATGCCACTTTCCTTGCCGTCTATCTCCAGGATATGAAACTCAGCCCGATTTGGACACAACCCCAAAATATCAACCGTCCACTATTTTTGGTAAAAACTACTATAATTGATTCCACAGGACATAAATTTGCAATTTAAAGCACCCCTAAACTGTGTTTACTACTGCACTAGCTCAACGAGAAAAAACCCAACCGGGTGAACTACCACTAGATTTATTTGCCGCCATTGAGAGTCTCAAAAAAGAACTCAACGCAGTTATCCTGGCGCATTATTATCAAGAGCCAGATATTCAGGATATTGCCGACTTTATTGGGGATTCATTACAACTAGCAAGAGCCGCCGAAAAAACCAATGCGGATGTGATCGTCTTTGCTGGTGTTCACTTCATGGCAGAAACAGCAAAGATACTTAATCCCGATAAATTAGTACTTTTACCAGATTTGAATGCTGGTTGTTCTTTAGCAGACAGTTGTCCACCAGAGGCGTTTGCAGCTTTTAAAGCAGCGCATCCAGATCATTTGGTGGTGTCTTACATCAACTGTTCTGCTGATATCAAAGCGATGAGCGATATTATTTGCACCAGTTCCAACGCCGTGAAAATTGTGCAGCAGATACCAAAAGAACAGCCGATTATTTTTGCCCCAGATCGGAATTTGGGGCGGTATGTGATGGAACAGACTGGACGAGATTTGGTGCTATGGCAAGGTAGCTGTATTGTCCATGAAACCTTTTCGGAAAAGAAAATTGTCCAGTTAAAAATTGCCCATCCTGAAGCAGAGGCGATCGCACACCCAGAATGTGAAAGTAGTGTATTGCGCCACGCCAGCTTTATTGGCTCCACAGCTGCTTTACTCAAGTATTGTCAAAACAGCCCCACCAAGGAATTTATCGTTGCTACGGAGCCGGGAATTATTCACCAAATGCAAAAACTAGCTCCTGAAAAGCACTTCATCCCTGCACCGCCGATAAATAACTGTGCTTGTAACGAATGTCCGTTTATGCGGTTAAACACCCTAGAAAAGCTTTACTGGGCAATGAAAAATCGTACTCCCGAAATTACCATGTCAGAGGATATTCGGCTGGCTGCACTTCGACCAATGCAACGAATGCTGGAAATGAGCGTGTAACCAGTATTTTTTATCCAGATGGTAGAGACGCAATTTTGTTGCGATCTCTACCCAAAAGTTATTTTTCCTAACCACTTGCAATTTCTAAAACATGGTGCTAAGATTTTAAATCGTGAGACAAATCGGGTCGGTGTCCGAGTGGTTAATGGAGACGGACTGTAAATCCGTTGGCTTGCGCCTACGCTGGTTCAAATCCAGCCCGGCCCACCACTTACGAAGTTATAAGTTATAATGTCTGGGTTAAGAGCAAAGCTCCCAGCATTATAACTTACAACTAAAAAACCAAAGTTATATTTTGCCCGTGTGGCTCAGTGGTAGAGCACACCCTTGGTAAGGGTGAGGTCACGAGTTCAATCCTCGTCACGGGCTTTTTTCAGAGACATTTACCAGTCCTAAACCACTCTAGCTTGTCCTAAATATGTCTTAAGCATAGGACAGTCTAGGAATGTTAGCCATATATATGGCAAATCTTTAACTCAACGTAGGGGGTCTGCAAAACTGCCAAGAGATTTTTCTAGTAGTCCTTTTGGTTTACTGGCTCCTTTGTTTACTCTGATTTGGCTATTAGGGCCGAAGTAAAAGCCAGTAATAGGACTTTAGTTACTGGATATCCTCTCCGCCATCATCGCGGAATCCGCCATTTTCTCCGCCATCATTCCGCCATTGGTTCAAATCCGCTTCTGGTATCCCCATTTTTGCCTCAAGGCTACATAGATTAACCGATACCTCAATATGCGGATCAGGCTGTTCATTAGTCAGTCGGAACTTTAGAAGCCCAGAGGCAGTTTCAGCCATCTCTCGGAGTACCCTAGCAGTCCTTAAATCGCCTGTAAGCGTATACTGATCATTCAGGCTACTAACAGCATCTAGGGTGGTCTTTAGCAGCGATCGCAACATTTGACTATCAGTTGCATCCGGGGAATAAATAGGGGCTTCAGGGTTACTAGGGGCAGCCTGGGGAACCGACTTATCCTTGTAGTTATATATTTGCCGAGGGTTCACCCTAAAACCCTGATTAGATAACCACCTACATATAGATGGGGCTGGGATTCCTCTGGCAAGCTGATTGTCTACAACCTCCCTAATATCCTCCGGTAGCCCCTTGACTACACAGGGTTTATTGTTCGCCATCAACGCGCTCCTTAATCATGTCTATAAGGCACTGAAGCCCATCTTGAAACTCAGAGGGGTCTAAGGATAATAGATACTCTTGGACTAGCCCTTGAACTGCCTGCGTATCCCTGGACTTCTGTAGCATCTCAATACCTTCCCGGACTAGCTCAGATGAACTCTGACCACTTCTTAGGCTTTCCTTTTCCAACCACTGAAGAGTAGATTCCTTCATCCTGACCGCTAACTGTTTATTCTGAATCTTCTGTTTCATACCGGGTATCCCAAATGCATTGCTTATTAATAAACAGTCAATATTTTATTTACCCACTATGTACTCGCTAAACTGGTAGGTTTACAGTAGATTAAATAGGCTATGACATTAAACCGATTAGTGACTAAGCATCTGAGGTGATCGCTAGAACATTAGGGGTAATATTAGTCAGCCGAGGACACCAAATAGAGGCAAACAGGGTTAACCCTTGGGTATCCTGGGGGCATCCCGACGCGCACAGTAGGATAAAATATTTCCCAGTTAAAAACCCCCAGAGGTTCCGGGGGCTTTGTTGTATTTACTGGATTTCAAGGGAGTTTACTATTGCTTCAGTAGAGGATGCCGGGGTTACTTGGGTTTTCTTATGGCGCTTCAGTATTGGCTTTCTGGTTCCCTGCGATCGCTTCAGTAGGACTATTAGCAACCTTTGCTTCTGTTCGGGGGTCAGGTCTTTGAATATAGCTTTTTGCTTAGGGTTAAAGGCTTTGATAATATCCAGGGCTTTGTTATTCATCTTAGGGTTGTCTTTTTTGTATGCTGTTGTAGACACTTAGTCAACCCTGAGTATGACAATGATGGGAAAATATTTCCTGGGGGTTTTTAGTCCTCGCAGTAGTCATCATCATAATCGGACTCTCATTTATTTAATGCCTAATCTAAATCCTCAGTTGGACATATCTGTTGCAGTATTTCCAGCCTTGGCGCGTCATTGGCTTCCTGATACTGTAAAGTGTTACCATCAGTCTTTACTATCCAACCTTGGCGCTTACAATCGGTCATCGCAGAGTATCTAGTACCCCACTGGTCATACTGAAAACCTATACCGAAAAGGGTAGGCTCATTAACTGCTACCAACTTAGGGGACATCAGAGGGATTATGTGGTAAGTGGATAGCCCAGCGATCGTAAGTAAACCTAAAGCAGTATTCTTTTTCATATAAGTATTAAAAAGCCCCGGAGGGCTTAAGGGTGCTTATTAGTACTAATGTAGCCTTATTGTCCGGTTAAGTCGCGCCATAGGGATATCCATTAGTCCTTCGATAACTTAAGCCCCCCGTGTGGTTATCTTAGGGATACCGGAGGGGCTAGGCGGTTACTGGCGATCGCCGGGTTGCTTCCGGTTACATCCCGGTTACATCCCGGTTATGTTATTATGTAACCGCTAGAAGGCTTATTGGTTATAGGTTACAGCCTCTCGGTTACATAGTTACATCAAAATCCAGAATATTATTTACTAGGGGTTGTTTAGTAGTTTACTTTTAGAGAATATTATGTAACTATGTAACCTAGTGGTTAGAAGCTATGCCCTATATAAATCCTGGCGGTTACATAATCCTAAAAATAATGTAACCCGATGTAACCTAATAATGTAACCAATACCCTGGAAGCCATACCCCATAAGCACTATAAAGGTTACACCAGCTAAACCGCCGATGTAACCAAGGGTTATTTATTTAGTTGTTAGTTGCCTACGCATGACCTCTGGCTTTCTTCCTGTCTTCTATGTTGGCATCATCCGAGGATTGCCAGCCATCCAGCTTGTCTGACCAGTAAACCCACCCACCATCTACAAACTTAGCCATTCTGGGTTTCTCAGCAGTCTTTAAGGTATAAACCCGCTCTGTCTTGCCATTAACTTTGACGGCTCTTTGATCATACCCTAGCTGCTTAAGGCTGTTGATAACTGCGGTTTTATTCTTCCCTTGGTTATCCGCATGAGTCCCCATAGCTGACTGGATGTCTACCACCTTAAATGCGATCTCTCTACTGCCATCTTTAGTAGCTACTTCCAGTACTCGGCCTAGCTGTTCCACCCAGCTACCCTCTACCATGTAGTCTCTATTTCTGACCTCTGATGCTACTTGGCTGCTGTCTGATAAATCGGTAGGATGTCCCTCAAACATGAGCTTATGATAAGCAGTTGCCCACAGTTGGTCTACATTGGCGGTTAACCAATCTAGCGGTAACTTCCAGCCATCTTCCATGTCTACTACCCAGAAGCGCTTGTTACCTGTGGTATCAACCAGGAACTTAGACTCATTGGTTGTACCAATAAATAAAGTTACCCGCTCGGTTACAGATGCCTCATCCGCCTCTTTAAACTTCTGAATGTATGTATCCTTTCTGGTGCTGAGTAAGCTTTTAAGCACACTGGCTTCTTTACCCTTGAATAAGCGATCGCACTCGGATAGCTCCATAATCCAGGTAAACTTACATAAGCGAATAATATTTTCCTCGGAAGTCCCTGCCCTTAACTCAGTACCCCAATCCTTAGCCAGTATTCTGGAGAAAGCAGATTTCCCAGCATCCTGATCTCCTTTGAGTATTAGCGATCGCTTCATGGGGCAACCTGGGTCTAATGCGCGCTTAACCGCTCCCACTAACCAAGTGGTAATCATTTCATGGGTTAGTTGGTCATCAGTGCCAAACAGTATTTTACCTAAGTTATCCCATTCTGGTAAGGGTCTAAAGTCCTTTTCATAGTAGTGAGAGGGTCTTCCTTTAAGCCCCTTTTCCTTAGCTATTTTTTCTTGTTCTTCAAAGCTTAAATGCCCAATATAAATCCTTTGCTCTGAGAACTCTTTATAAACCCGATATAGGTACTTCTTAACTGGTTGGAACTTCTTATTTTCTAACAGAATATCTAACTGGCGCTCATAAAAACCTCTAGACGCATGGGGGGAAGCCATTTGTAAGGCTTTCTCTAACTTGGCCATAAGTTTACCTCTTGTGGTAGCCGCTCCATCAAAGTGGACAATATCAGCCCAACCATCTAACTCTAACCGCCGACCATAAACAGCCTCAAATACTTGCCAGAATGCAAAGGCTTTCTCTCTGGAGTTCTGAACAAACTTTCTAGCTTCCACTTTGGCTCTGTCCGGGCTACCATCATCTTTGGGGTCTACTGAGCGCGACATATCGCCACCGACACCGACAGATAAGCCAAACAAGTCTATGGAACTTAACCAAGCTAATACCCGCTCACCCCTGGTATCATCATCATCAAATCCGCCGAAGTTTGACTTATTACTTGTATCTGAGTTATAATGAAGCATTAGATAAATCCTTTGGGCACTTAGCCCTGTCTGTTGTTTTCTTTGAAATATTTAGGGTTGGGGGTAACTAGTTAGTAGCTGGTTGCCCCTGTTGTTTTATTGGGTTACTTGAGGTTGCACGGGAAGGCCTAAAGCCGCTAGCCTAATATATTCAGACTGAGAGTAGCCAGCGATCGCGGCAAGCTGTTTAATCTTTGCCACTTCCTGTTCATTAGCCCGGATATTTATCTTTAGGTTTCTAGTCATTTGGGTGTGTTCCTTTTTGTCCCTACTCTTGGATATTGTCATTTCTCAACATCAACCAAAGAATCAGGGTTCTAGCCTCTGACTGTCCTTGAGTTACCCCCTGAAACCTTAAGAGAATCTAAAGAATACTAGATATTTATCTTAAGGAATAAGTACTTATACTTCTGGGCTGGTTATAGGCTCTACTAAACCCAACTTAATCTTTATGTAAGTATTTAGGGATACTCTACTACCAGTCTCAGCCATGTATTGAATGTGGTCATGGGTCAGTATGACATACTGATCATCGTCGAAGCGCAATGGGATAGTTTTTCTATATGTAGTAGCCATTTGATTAACCTCTGATATCTTTGATGTCCTTGATATCATTGTAACATAGCTAACAGTATTTGGCAGTATTTAACTGGTACACAAATGCATAAACTGGCACATGGGTTAACCCTGTTAGAGTAGCTAGGGTTATTTTGGCTGACCCATAAGCCGACTAGCCGCAACTAAAAGGTTCCAATATCGCACCTTTAAGCCCCTAACGCTTACCCTGTCGGTCTTTTGGGCATCATAAGTCAGCTAAGTATTTTGGACATCTAAATGGCTATAACCCTTACCAGCTAAGGATAGCGATGTTTTATCCTTTATAAGTATAAATACTATGGTGATCGCTGGCAATCTTTCAATAGCCTTGCTGTATCCAAAAACCGAGATAATCCGAGCTAACCGGAGATAACCAGAGATAATAGGGGATTCCCATATTGCCTTGCTGCGACCCTACGCGCACAATAAACCCCACCGGGTGTCCAGTAGGGCTATTGATTATTAGGTTAATCAAAGGAGCCTAGAGGCTCCTAATGTGGTTTAGAAACGACCAAGGAAGGCAGATAAGAAAGCAGCATCATCAACAGTGAACTGGGAGATATCAGGGATGCTGACGGGTGTTTTAGCTTCCTGCACTATTCGGCGGATTAGGTTGGCTATTGAGGCAAATCGGTCTGGTAGGAAAGTATCAGCAGCTAGTTTAGTAGAGTCTACAAAAACAAGCTCCAATATTTCATTTACCCATTCAACTGAATCAAAAGGATCATCACCTAAAACCTCTTGAATAGCTTCATAAAGTGCTTGAGTGTTCTGGTAGTTCTGACCTTTCCACAGAAGACCCCCATTACCAAATCTACTAGTAGTTGTCTCAACTCCATAATGGGGATGGTTTAACAAGTTAGCAGCCAAGCGCAAGTATTCATTTTGGGCTTTTTCCAGTCCAAAAAGTTCCACATAGCGGTTTAGGTATACTTCTGATTGCCTACGGGTCAAAGTACCTTGCTTAATCCAGATCCGAATAGCATCTTGGATAACATGAAGCGCATTTAATGAAGACTGACTAGCAAATACTTTTTCATCCCTAATCTTCTTTTCTGCCGCATCAAGTTCCTTTTTTGCCCTTGTTGCCTCGGCGATTAAGTCTTGTGTTTGTTGTCTGATTTGGTCTAAGTAAGACATTTTATTTACCTTTGAAAATATCGGGTTATCTGTCTGTACATTGTCAATATTTTTCTAAATAAATGACACTTTATAGATGTAGGCGATAAACACAAAGGACAGATAAATGACCACTAACACGCGAGTTTCAGTCAGACTTGATATTGATAGTTATGAATGGGTTACAGAGCTTTCTGAAACCACTGGGGAATCTGTTAGCACAGTTCTGAGAACGGCTATCAGAGAAGCCCGATTAAATACTAAGAAAACCTTAAGGAATAACAAAAATGTTTAACTTTTTCACCCACTCACCTAACTGGTTATTACAGAACTACCAAGAACAACCTAAACGTCCAAAATCACTCAAGGAAACCATCGAGGAACTAAACCAAAATCAGAAGAAAATGGCTGATACTATCATCAAGCTGAATACCGCGATCGATAAGCAAAACGAAGTAACTAATAAACTACTACAGTGGCTACAGAACGTACCCAGTAAACCCTAGAAAACCAATGATGAAACAAATAGCCCTCTGGACATCCAGAGGGTTTTTAGTTGGCATTAGGATAATGTGTTTTCCTAGAACCCTATTTAGTCTTTGACTACAGCAGGAAATATACAATAGTTTGAGTTATTTAAGATGACTAAAAAAACTTTTATCTGATAGGTATATTCGGTAACTCTGGGCGGTTAACCATATGCCCGTAAGTTTGCATAACCATCCGGGTGTCTTTATGCCCTAGTAAGTATGCCACCCCAGTAACCGGAGTGCCTTGGTCTATGGCATGACTAGCAGTCGTGTGCCGAGTTGTATAAGGTCTTCGGTAATCTACACCGACTTTAGTTAGTACCTTAACCCAGTATCTCTCTCGGAAGTTACCATCATCTATAGGTTTTCCTTTAACCGTAGTAAATACTAAGGAATCTTGCTCAGGTTTAGGAGGTTTGATCGACCACAACAGTAACCGTAGCTCATCAGTCATTCCCAGATGTCTGCTACCGCCTGTTTTAGTCTCCTTTCTAACCCTCTGATACCCGTTACCGGCCCAGTCTCTAGAAAGACTTTCTTGGATGGTTACAAACCCCTGGTCGAAGTCTACATGACACCAACGTAACCCAATAGCTTCAGATGTCCTAACACCTGTAGCCAGTAAAAACTTAACAAAGGGCGCGTAGTGCGTGGCTAACTCTTCAAAGCCCCGGATAATCACTTTAATCTCTGTGGAAGTAAAGGGTTTGATTGACTTCACGTAAACCCTGTGGTTTTTTAGCTCGTCATAGGGGTTAATATTTACCAGGGTTTTTGATATAGCCCAGCGATAGCATCTTTTCAAATAACCCAAGCGTTGATTAAAAGTTGCGGGGGCTAAGTTGGATTGGCTCAACCACAGCGTATCCATCAAATATGGGTTAGCTTTTATAATCTGCTGCCTAATAGCCTTGTAGTGATGTTGTCTGGTAGCTACTGAAAGATTAAGGCTGTCTACCCAATAATCCCACAGTTCTAACAACGTTTGAGGTTTTGAGGTTTGGCTACCGGATTGTATAGGTTGCTGCTTTGGAGTTAGCCTATATCGGTCTAGTGTTGGGTCAAAGTTCTTAGCCAGGATGTCATTTTGTATTTGGCTAGCGATCGCCTGCGCCGTCTTGAAGTCCCTGTGGTTAGTAAACTGACCCCCCGGTATTGGGTTAAATGAGTACCTTTTACCCCCTACGGAGAACTTTAGCTGAATAGAACCATTATTATTAACTGGCTTGATTTCCCTCACTGTCCTAACCCCGTCTTAAAGGTTGTGCTAGGACTCGCTAGGGTGTTTACAGGTAAGGCTTCTGGGCTTCTAGGCTACACCCTTGGTAAGGGTGAGGTCACGAGTTCAATCCTCGTCACGGGCTTTTTAAATTTACAAAACAATCAACGAACAGTTAAGGGTTTCAGGTTTTCAGAGGGATTTAAAGCTGAGAAAACTGAGTCCCTTAGTTGATGTTTTGACATAATTTGGCTATGAATCCAAAATTTGGGGTATCAAGTGGGTATTATGCTAATAGAACTTACATCCCAACTAAAGATGTGGTCGTTTAACCTTCGTCATGGCTTATTAACTGTCCCTCTACTTTTCCATAAGCTTTCTTAACCCAATATCCTCTGGGTGGCTTTTCTACCCCATAAGCCTTACACCATTTTTCTACAGCCTTATCAGACACACCAAAATCTCTACCAATTTGTGCAGTTGGCTTTTCCCAAACTAGTTTTTCTAGTTCTTCTTTAGATGGTCTTTCTACTTTTCTGGTATGAATCCTAGAGTCTGGGTTAACCTTTCTACTTGTTAAATCAACGCCAAACTCCTTGTAGGTTCGCTTAGAGGCTACTTCAGTAAAGTCTGTAAAATCTTCCCACCAGTAAAACGGTGTAGCTGAATTAGGTATCTGGGTAGTTATGTAGCAACCATCAAAGTTAATTGATGGATAAACAACTTTATCTATATCAGGCAGATAAACAGCATAAAAGTCAAAGTCATTTACTTTGTACTTCTTTTGATGAGTTCCATTTTTATCTACCCAAATAGTTTTATTGACTACCCTATTGTCTGCTGCGTATTTAGCTTGTATTTTATAAAATTTATCATCTTTGTAGGCAACGAAATCAAAAGGTAAATGCTCACAAACAAGTGGCGTAAGAATCAAGTATCCTTTAAGCGTTAGATCGGCGATCGCTTTCGTAGCAGCAATATCGCCCTTGTTCTTGGTATGATGCAGCAACAATTAACCCTCAAATGTGCAAATGATTGTATCACTTCACATTGCTTAAGGGTTCATATTGAGTTAAAACGAGCGCGGCAGGGTTCGAACCTGCGACCGATTGCTTAGAAGGCAATTGCTCTATCCACTGAGCTACGCGCCCAAAACAAAATAATGGCTCCCGAAGGAGTCACCTACACTATTATATCGTCTTCACCTACCAAGAAGCAATCAAAAATTGCAGATTTACTACTAGCAAGGCTAAGATGCTAGTCGCTAGTTAGTCAATCTACACCGAAAACGAAACAGATGGGGTACTGGTTTAGATATATTGAGTTGTCAAGGGGTTATTTGCCTGTTAACGCCAACGCCCTCTGGGCGGCTACCTTCGGGAAGGATTTGGCGATCGCTAGGCTCATTTCCACAGTATGCTAGGTAATTTCAGCCTTGGCGATGCTGCCAAATGCCATTATATATTCCATATTAAGAGTGCCCCTGTGAGGAGTTATTTGCTAGTGCCATGTTTATTCTCAAACGGCAGGATGTTGAAATATCAAGCATTCAGCACCCAAAAAAGGATCAGCAGGTGCCGATTCTCAATTATCAAGGGCAGACTTTTCGCTTGATTAGTGTTTTCAAAGCTAGTCAAGAGGAAGAAGCTAGAGCCTTATGGAGAGAATTAACGGATAATCGGGGTAAAGCCTGTGTTTTATTGGAGGAACCGGAACGGTTTAGCGTCTGGGGTAAAATCCGTTTAGAGCAGCTGGATAGTGACACAGGTGGTCATGGCAAAACGGCGATTTTAGTCCAAGCCAGTATTTTGCTGTTGCAAGGTGTTTCTATCGACATTGAAGATTTTTTGGGTGCTCGGCAAGCTGCATTATTTGAAAAAGATATTGCGGAAGTGTTAAAGCAGAAGCAATTTCCTCAAGCATCTTCCTTAGAAGCAGTGAAATATTTGGTATCTACTAATCCGTTACCGACAGCCAAAATACCTGATTGGCAAGAAAATCATGTAGTTATCTTATTACAAGAACTGCATCGATTAGGAAAGGCGTATTTTGGCAACGCTAATTTTACCAAACAAGTGATTTATAAGCTAGAAGATATGCCAGAAGCCGAGCGATCGCTATTTTTCGCTTGGCTAAATCAATCGCCACTAGGTAAACTATGGCAGTAGCATGGAAATTCTTTAACAAAGTTCCTGCCACTGGCACTTGCTTTTGGTGTCCGATTGTGTATTACCTAGTAGACACACTGCTAGACATACAGTCCTTTAACTCAAAATACTGCCAGAGTGCATCTACATAGTCAAGCCCTATGAATAACTCTTACGAGAATTCGTTCCTTTCTAAATCAATTTTCACCACTCAGAACATTGTCTTAGCTAATATTGGCTGGGCCGTACTGGCACTGCTATACTTTTTGTTGTTTAGTGCCAAAGTTCCCGGAGCAGATGGCATAGAAAGCCGGGCCGAGTGGTATGTGATTGGCACAAATATTTTTGAAGCTTTAGCTTATTTGGGTGCCAGTATCTTATGCTTGAGGAACTGGCTAAGTCCGCAAATCGTCAGTGGCCGAAATGTTTGGCTCTTAATTGGCTTAGGTATGCTTTCCTATTTCGTTGGGGGGATAATTTTCGGCTATACCGAAATAATTTTAAAAGATGAACCGGATGTGTCTTTAGGCGATATATTTTTTGTACTTAGTTATCTATTACTTGGCGCAGGCATGATTTTAGCTGTGGCTTCCAGGCGAATCAATCTGGAAAAATGGCAGTGGCTAATTGTGTTAGCAATTGCAATGTTCGGTAGTTTGTTAGCATGGTGGATTTCTATGCAACAGGGAACACCCTCAGAACTGCTAGTCGCTATTTTGAATTGGTTTTACGTAGTTAGCGATGTGGTTTTGTTAATTATTGCTACCACTTTGCTGTTAGCCTTTTGGGGGGGAAGAGTTTCCCAGTCTTGGCGAATGATTGCAGCGGCGGCCTTTTCGCTTTACATTGCAGATATGTGGTTTAAATACGCCCAAAGCCCCAATTATCAAAGTGGGGAAATATTAGAAGTGTTTTGGGTGTTCAGTGGAGTGTTATTTGGCATGGGCGCTGTCTTAGAATATGACGCATCACTAAGACGAACGCGGCGTACCAGTGGACGAAAACGAGCTTAGTAAAGATTTTTGGTATCTACCGTGAGAAAATTAACAGATTCTGACAAGCAAGAAATTCTTAAGTTATATCGAGAGACTGCCGAAACAACCTCAACTTTGGCAGACCGCTATGGTGTGAGTAATTCGACAATTAGTCGCCTGCTCAAAAGCACTTTGCCAGAAGATGAGTATGAATACTTAGTCTCCTTAAAGCGGGCTGCGAGAACTCCTGAGGGGAGGGCGCAGGTAAGTTACGAGCAATTACCGCTGCTGAGTCAACCGGAGCTTGAGATAGAAGTTCCACCCATTGAGAGCCACCCTGTGGAAGTGCCGAAGGTTGAGCTGCAGCCACGTCGGGTAATTCATGTAGAGGAGCAACTTTACTCAGAGGAAACGGCCGAGTCAATCGCTGCTAGTAGACGGGTGCGGCGACGCCCCTCAGCGGCGGAAAAACCCAAACTCCGAGTCACAGAGAAATTAGAAACTCCAGAGCCAAAGCCGCCGGAAATCGTTAGCATCCCTATCCCACCGCTAAAGAATGAACATCCAGGAGCGGCCGTCATCGCGCACATGCTGGGCGAAGATTTGCTAGACGAATCGGATGATTTGGACGATTTAGAAGATGATGATTTAGAAGATGACGACTTTGAGGAAGAAGATTTTGATGACGATGACCTGGATGACCAAAGGCCGTTAGTCACAAAAAGAAGACCAGGTGAAGCATCAGTTCAAGTTTTACCTCTGTCGATAGCCAATTTGCCGAAAACTTGCTATTTGGTGATTGACCGTTCTTCGGAATTAATTACCCGACCTCTCAAGGACTTTGGTGATTTGGGGCAAATTCCCAGCCTGGAAACCCAGCAAAGAACTCTGCCAGTGTTTGATAACCATCGCGTTGCAAAGCGTTTTTCTACGAAGCGCGATCGCGTGATTAAAGTTCCCGATAGTAAAATGCTCCATAAGGCTCGGACTCATCTCCAAGCTAAGGGCATTACACGACTGCTGATTGATGGTCAGGTCTATTCTTTGTCTGCAACGGTTTAGAGGTCATGGAGACACCTGCTGGCTATGGTCTGGTATTGGTGACAACTGGCAACATCCAGGAGGCAGAAACAATTGCAAATGCCCTTGTGGAAGCAAAACTCGCTGCTTGTGTGAGTCTGTTACCAATCCACTCAATTTACAGATGGCAAGGGGAACTGCATAAAGAGCAAGAATGGCAATTATTGATTAAAACTGATTTGGCACAATTTCCTGCAATGGAGGCCAAAATTAAGGAACTGCACACCTATGAAGTGCCAGAAATTATTGCTTTACCAATTGTTGCCAGTTCTAAAGCCTACTTGCAGTGGATTTCTCAGCAAGTTAAAAGTTAAAGAGTGAGGAGTTAGAATTTTCATAACTCCTCACTTTTTCCTCTCAACTAATAACTCTAAGTAAAGCTTTGCGTAAAATCGTGGCGAATTGAGGGTTGAAATTTAAACGCATAGGCGCTTCTCTACGAGACGCTACGCGAACGCCTTCCCGCAGGATAGGGCCGCGAAGGTAAGCACAGAGGGACGCAAAGAATTAATGAAATGTTGTCCTAAGCGTAAACAGCCCTTGCAAAACGCTCTGCCAAGTAGATAATGTCCTGTTTACGGGCAATTTGGTTCATCCATTGTCTGGGAATATTTTCCACGCCGTAGTAAATACCCGCTAACCCACCGGTGACGGCAGCAGTAGTATCTGTATCTCCGCCTAAGTTGACAGCTTTCAGCACTGCTTCAGAATAAGATGAGCTATTTAACAAGCACCATAAGGATGACTCTAAGGTATCAATCACATAGCCACCAGAATTAATCTCTTCCACTGGTACTTTGGCAATTTCACCACTGAAAACTCTGCCAAAATGCGGCTTCTCTAACAAAAACTCCCGCACAGAATAAATTGTTTGGATATCTTGCAATCCTTGTAGATAAGCTGTTTGAAGGTCAGCCCCTTCCAAGAGCGCCACTGCAATACTAATATAAATGCCGCAGGCCATTTGCGATCGCGCATGAGCATGAGTAATCGCCGAAACATCATGCACCCGTGCTAGCAATTCGCCTAAAGTCAAGTTTCTGTGACAATAAGCCATCGGCAAGATTCTCATCAACGAACCATTGCCATTACTATTTTCAACCTTACCGCCCGCCTGATGGGGAACAACTCCCTGTTTCAAGCGCATAATTGCTGTGTGGGTAGTTTGACCAATATCAAAGACATCGCCACGGGGAGTCCAGTAAGCCTCCTTGTACCAGCGCCAGAAGGAATTGGCTATAGCATCCAACGAATACCCTCTACAAAGGCATTCTGCCAAGCAAAAGCTTAAGGAACTGTCATCTGACCAAGTTCCTGGTGGTTGATTCCATGTGCCATAACCTAACATCGTTGTCACTGGAGATTTTACTCGTTCAGCGCGGCTAGTAAACTCCACCGGCACACCCAACGCATCACCGACACATAAACCCATCAAACCAGACAACGTTTTTGCAGCGGTTAGCATTATTCAATCTCCACGATAACTGCTCAAAATTAACTTTATAGATTCTCTCTATAGCTTGTTGCAACAGATGCTACAGCCTACTTTTTCATCCTCTGTAAAAAGCTCGGTAAAAAATTGTTAGTCGGGTATTTTATTTACCATATCCCGACTTAGTTTTAGTTCCAAATATTGTGCCAGTTTTAAAAGCGTCTATTTTTGGAACAAAGAACTTGGATGAAAAGACATTGAATGTAATTATAACAGCTTATTTATTATTCTCATGGATAGTTAACCTCTAAGCGTTATGCATCAATAGCCACATTCATTTAATAAAATCTGGGAAACATTTGGAACATTATCACACGATTTTCGACTTGGAATATACAAGTAAAAAATACAAAATTTGGTAAAAATTATGAAGCGCTTACTCAAGTCTTTCATGACAATTTCTGCATTGTCTTCCTTAATAGTTGCTCCTTTTTTCCTATCAGCTGGTCAAGCTTCTGCTGAAACTAAAAAGGGTACTGATGCTAGCTATATTGGTGCTGGTGTTGCAGCTGGCGTTACCAGCGGCGGACAAGGTATCAACGATGATGCCACATTTGGTGGTAATGTCACAGGTCGCGTGAAATTAGGAACTACGCCATTTTCTGCACGCGGTAATGTCCTCTGGAGTGATAAGACAAGTGCTATTATCCCAGAACTTTCTGTAGATGTGCCCATCGCTAATAGAACTAATGCCTATTTAACTGGTGGTTATTCTTTTGTAGAGAAAGATGGCTCACCAACTCCCATAGGTAACAAAGATTCAGTAGTGGTAGGTGCTGGTGTTGAATCGGAAGTTGCTAACAACTTCCTCGTCTACACTAATGCTAAAGTCGGGCTTGGTGCCTACCAAAATAGCGATACTCCTGCTGTTAGTATCAATGGCGGTATTGGATATCGCTTCAAATAAAAGATTATTGAGTCCTCAGTCAGTTTATACTTTACTTAAGTACTCAGGACTCAGCACTTAAAACTCACTACTCCAAAAAGCTGGTTTTGTTAAGTATTACATCACTGACAAAGCCGGCTTTTGCCGTGGTAAAATTAAAATATTCCTCATTATTCCGGCCGGATTACCGGGGATCAAGTAGCCGAAGGGTGCTGATTCGGTGTCTACGTAATGCTTTATTGAGAATACTATACAAGTCTAATGGTTAAATCTGCTCCTTCCCCTATCGCTAGCCGTAAGCCTTCCAAAGTAGAAGGAATCAAGGAAAATAGTAATTTTCTGCGTGAACCTGTAGCAACTGAAATTCTTCAAGACACTACGCATTTTACCGAAAGTGCGGTGCAGCTTTTGAAGTATCATGGTTCCTATCAGCAGGATAATCGCGACAACCGCACCAAGGGACAGGAAAAAGATTACCAGTTTATGCTGCGGACAAAAAATCCGGGTGGTTTAGTACCGCCGCAGCTGTATCTGGCTTTAGATAAAATAGCTGATGAGTATGGCAACCACACGCTACGAGCAACAACCCGTCAAGGTTTCCAACTGCACGGAATTTTAAAGAAGAATCTTAAATCAGCAATTGCCACCATTGTCAAGAACCTGGGTTCGACTTTGGGAGCTTGCGGCGACATTAACCGCAACGTGATGGCACCACCAGCCCCCTTTAAGAATCGCCCAGAGTATCAGTATGCTTGGGAGTATGCCCAGAATATTGCTGACTTGTTGACAGCACAAACAGGCGCTTATTACGAAATTTGGTTAGATGGGGAAAAAGCAATTAGTGCTGAAGAAGCCCCAGAGGTAAAGGCAGCCCGACAACGCAATGGGAATGGCACAATTATCCATGACAACGAAGAACCGATTTATGGCACGTACTATATGCCCCGCAAGTTTAAAATTTGCGTGACGGTGCCAGGGGATAATTCGATTGATTTGTATTCTCAAGACCTGACGTTGGTAGTGATTACCAATAAGAAGAAGCAATTAGAAGGATTTAATATTTTTGCTGGTGGTGGTTTAGGGCGAACCCACGGTAAAGAAGAAACTTTCGCTAGGTTAGCAGACCCCATCGGTTATGTGGCGAAAGATGACGTTTACGACATTGTGAAAGCGATTGTTGCGACCCAGAGAGATTATGGCGATCGCACTGATCGTCGTCATGCCAGATTAAAATATCTAATCAACGACTGGGGCCTAGATAAATTCCGTGCCCAAGTTGAAGAATATTTCGGTAAATCAATTGAAGCCTTTAAACCACTGCCAGAGTTTAAATATTACGACTTCCTCGGCTGGAATGAGCAAGGTGATGGCAAGCTATTCTTAGGAATTTCCATTGACAATGGTCGAATCAAGGATGAAGGTTCGTTTCAACTGAAAACCGCCTTGCGGGAAATTGTCGAGCAGTTCAACTTGTCCATCCGTCTGACAGCCAACCACAACCTAATTTTTTACGATATCGAACCAGATAGCAAGCAAGCTATTCAAGACATTCTCAGCCGTCACGGTGTAGGAGACGACCCTAGTAAAATCGAACCTTTAGTGCGCTATGCAATGGCTTGTCCGGCTTTGCCCACTTGCGGTTTGGCAATCACGGAATCAGAACGCGCAATACCAGGTATTTTAGAGCGGGTTCGCGCTCTGTTAGATAAAGTTGGTTTACAAAATGAGCATTTTGTGGTAAGGATGACAGGATGCCCCAACGGTTGCGCTCGTCCCTACTTAGCAGAATTGGGCTTTGTCGGTAGCGCCCCAGAATCTTACCAATTATGGTTAGGGGGTTCGCCAAATCAGACTCGACTGGCACAACCTTACACAGAGAAGCTGCACCACAATGATTTAGACAGCTTCCTAGAACCGATTTTTGTCTACTTTAAGAAATCTCGGAAATCGAAGGAAAGCTTTGGTGATTTTTGCGATCGCGTTGGTTTTGATGCCATCCGCGAATTTGCTAGCACTTACGAACCTAACACGGCTAATGGTGCAAACAAATCGCGCCATCGGGTAAATTTGAAAGAAGAGGTTTATGGCAAGTTGAAGGAAGTAGCAGAAAGCCAAGGTAAGCCTATGACTCAGTTAGTGACTGAAGCTCTAGAAGCTTACTTCCAGAATCTTTCGTAAGCCGAATAAATAATTAAACCATGATGGACACAGATGGATTTATCTTTGTCCATCTTTGATTTTATATTCTTGAAATTCTCAAATCTCATGTCTCAACTGCAAAGAATTGCGATCGCACCCTCCCAATTACAACAAGGGCAAATTTTGCTCACTAAAGAACAGCAACATTATTTGGGGCGTGTGTTGCGCTTGCGTGAAAGCGATCGCTTTATTGCAATGGATGGTAAGGGAAAATGGTGGTTAGCGCAGCTAGCAGGGGAACAAGCACAGGTTTTAGAATCGCTTTTAGTAGAAACTGAATTACCTGTATCGATTACGCTGATGGTGGCGTTGCCTAAAGGCAATGGATTTGATGAAGTGGTGCGGTGTTGTACAGAGTTGGGAGTAGCTTGTATTGCACCAGTATTGAGCGATCGCACTTTGCTTCATCCTAGTCCTCAAAAGCTAGAACGCTGGCGGCGCATCGCTGCGGAAGCTGCCGAACAATCAGAGCGCTCATTCGTGCCGACAATTTTAGAGCCTGTTGCTTTTAGCACTGCTGTCACCGCTAATCAGACAAGTCACCGTTACATTTGTGAAGCTCGTGGTGAGTATCCCCATTTAAACAAAGTGCTGAGTAGCATCTCTGACGAGATTGTCATTGCTACTGGCCCAGAGGGAGGATGGACAACACAAGAAATTGAGAATGCGATCGCATCTGGATTTGAACCTGTTTCCCTTGGTCGCCGCATCCTGAGGGCAGTTACAGCCCCAGTAGTAGCATTATCCTTGATTACCGCAAGTTGTGAAGTATAAATGATTTATAGCTCACGCAAAATTAATTTTGCGCGAGACATCACTCCACCGTGTATTTAAAGTGATGATTGAGCAAGTTGCGATCGCCTTTGACCATAAAGATTATCAAACAGCTGCTAAATTACTCAAACAGCTGCAAAAAGAATCACCTGACAATCCTTGGGTGCAATTTTATCTTGGTCGTTTGCATGAAGTATCTGGAAAGCGTCAGGATGCGGAAAAAATTTATCGGCAATTGCTGCGGGATACGACAAATACCAAAATAGTGACGCTAGCACGTCAAAGTTTACAACGACTACAAGAAACGGAGCTTGAAGAAAGACAAAGAGCCATTTCCCAAGCAAAATCTGAACCTAATAACACCGAACTTGGCGTACTAGTCTTAGAACCACTCAGTAACGAGATGAAAACAGAAGCATCTCGCAAATTCGCCCAAATTATGCAGCTAGACCCTTATACTGCAAGGCTATTACTGCCAAGTCGTGGCTGGAGGTTGTACCGCACTGGTCAAGTGGGAGAACTAAAATTTTACGGCAAACAGTTACAGCAGGCTAGTATTTCTTGCTTTTGGGCAACAATACCTCAAATTCAACAAATTCAAGTTTATCAAGTCAAATATTTCCAAGAATCTAGCCCACAAGCTACTGTTGTTTGCCGTAATGACACCAATCAACTCGGTTCTCTCACTTTTGACTGGTCAGAAGTCACAGCAAGAGTAGTGGGAATGTTGCCTATTTTTGAACAAGTTGTAGATGTTGATGCCCGCCGTAAACTGGAATGGAAAACTCAAACACAAGACTATGCCCAGTTTTGTGATTTACACCTACCTGGTAGACGTTGCATTCTCCGATTTGATGATAACGGCTATGAATTTCAGCAAGGTTTAGAAATCATTCCTCAAGCTAGCCAAAATACAATCAGAATTAATTGGAATAGTTTATCGAGTTGGATTGACCAGCAACTACCTCAAGTCAAAATTTGGTCAGATTTCACATCTTTTGCAGATACAACATTAGATCAAACAGAAATGCTGAGTCATATCAAGTCTCACATTCATTTGTTGCGTAGGGAACAGACTAATTGGGACTCAGCTTTTCATTTATATAGTGGACTGGTGTTTGTTAAAGATGCCGATTAGTTATACAAAGAAACTATCTAACCTATGAATACAGTAGCCAATCAAAATCATAATTTCGGCGGTTTGTACGTTCAATCCTCTGAAGGACACAATACTTACCTTCCGGCTTTACTGGTGAAATCGTCTTTGAGTTTAGCGTCAAGAAAGGTCGGGTAGAAGGGGTAGTTTTAGATGATAAAGCCTCGACTCTAAAAGATGCAGTTGTAGTGGAGAAAATTAAGCGATCGCTCCTACTTTGGAGAGTTCCCCCATCTACAGCTGGTAAACTTGTCCTAATCTTGCGTATTTACACTTAACTCATGAATACTATAGAGATATAAAAGAGACGCGAAATTTCGCGCCTCTAAGAATTAACCAGGGGTTTTAACCTGACGTGCCATGTCTAGGTAAACACTCATATTTGCCCCTGGACGACGACGACCATTAGAGCTAGTAGCCGAAGGAGCGAGATATTTAGGCGCAAAGGTAGTTTCAGTTGGCTGCTCTTTGATTACTTTGGCTGCTGCGGCTTTTGCATTTTTCCCAGGTTCAACTTTCAGACCCTCAGCAGTCTGGACTAGCGTAACATCGGCTGGTTTGGGATTTTTAGCTGATTTTGCTTTAGCCTTAGTTGCGGCGGTTTTTGTTCCGTTCAATGAAGCCGGCTTGGATGCTTCTGGCGCTTCTGATACAACTGTCTCTGTTACTTTTTTAGCATTCGATACAACTGTCTCTGCTACTTTCTTAGCGTTCGATGCTACTTCTTTAGCAGCATCTTTAGCAGCATCTTTGGCTTCGTCCAATTCCAAAAAGTAGCCGTTGCTTTTCTTCTTGCCTGGTAACAGTCCGGTAATGAAACCCAGAATACCCGAAATTAACTTTTTGATAAAATCCATTACAATTACTCCTGCCTTTTATATTTGGAACTCGACCGTAATCGTTAAAAATTACGATATAATGTTACGTTTTCTGCTTTGCGTCACCTGTTCTGGTGACAACCCTTATAGGCTTGTAGCTTAATCAACATTGTAGTAAAACTATAGGGCAAATGTTCTTTTGCAAGCACTTGCAACCTGTATACACCGAGAACTAATTATTAAATTTTACTGTAACTAAGAGCAAGATTCTGAAAGCCGGCTTTACAAAATTTAACATTTCTTTGTTTGGAAATTACTGCTTAGAGAAAAGCAAGCGGTTTACTTTCAACCAGTAGGAGGAGTGTCATAGCCTATTGGCAGATCATGAGATTAATTAGTTAAATTTTATACGTACTAGCTTTGGAAGCATTTCGGTTTTGCAAAGATATCTTTATAAAGAATCCGAAAAAGAATAGCTTCAGTTTGTAGAGCAGTATGTACCTACAAACGTGAAATACACCCCCTAATTCAGCTAGATTTTGTAAATGAACATTGAAAATCAACAACGCAATCCCGTTTTGTTAATACACGGGATTGACGATACAGAGGCAGTTTTCCATAAAATGGCGGCTCAGTTAAGACTACAGGGATGGTCTGTATATTCCCTGGATCTCGTACCTAATAATGGTAGTGTGGGTCTTGATGAGTTGGCAAAGCAAGTAGCAGATTATGTTACAGCCACATTTGCGCCAGAACAACGGCTAGATTTAGTAGGCTTCAGCATGGGAGGAATTGTCAGCCGTTACTATGTCCAGCGACTGGGAGGAATTAACCGCGTTCAGCGGTTTATCACGATCTCTTCCCCTCATCATGGAACCGTGGTTGCTTATGGTTCCTTGCGTCCTGGTTGCATACAAATGCGCCCTGACAGTATTTTTCTCAAAGATTTAAATTCTGATGCTGTAATATTGGGGCAGCTAGATTTTACATCTATATGGACACCTTATGATTTGATGATTGTCCCAGCAAATAGTTCACAAATGCCCGTAGGAAGCGAAGTCATAGTACCAGTTGCTTTACACCCTTGGATGCTGACAGACTCTAGAAGTTTAGCAGTAGTGAAAGCAGCTTTAGCAAAGGGTATTAAGCTACCCTTGCTGAATAAAAATCCAGTCAGTAGCTAGAATGCTTGCCATACTGGATTTATTCATCTTTCAATTACGAATTACGTAGCTTGCTTCTCGTCGGAGGCGAGTATTAAGAATTACGAATTTCTTAAATCCTATCCCCAATTTGTGTATGTTCGTAACTCCCAAAAATCGCCTCTGGGTAACGATAATACTTGAACTCCATTAGGTTAAAAAAGGGATCTTCTAAAAAGAAAGTGCGATGCTCAAGAGGAGAACCAACAAAGCGATTTTTGGTTTCTTCACGAAAAAGTAGCTGTTGTTGTTGTGCTCTTTTTAGTAAGTCTTGCCAGTCACTTTCTTGCGTAAAAATTAGCCCAAAGTGTCTGGGATAGATAGTTTTTTGTGGTGTCAAGGGTTCTTTGGTGATGTGAGCCACTAGTTGATGCCCGTAGAGATTAAGAATCAGGGCATGATGGTTTTCACGACCAGGAATGCAGCCCAAGCCATCCACGTAATATGCTTTTGTTTGGGCAATGTCAGTCACAGGGAAAGCAAGATGGAATAAGGTTTGGCTCATAGCTTGTGTGGAAAAGACTAGTAGTTCATGGTATCTACAATTTATGCTGTTAAGTCTTGATTGTGGTTAACTTGAACACAGTTTTAATTGACATTAACTTATATTGTTTATCCTTATGGCTAAGATTGGTGACTGAGTACCACTTCAGGTGTTACACCCTGCGGCTATACTAATTTAGGTTTGTATTGCCAGACGCTTAGGAACGTAAGATTTAATAACTTACGACTTTCATCGGGTGTGTTGGAAACTTAACGCATCCGATGAAAGTGCTTTGGATGCGTTACGCACTTGAAGAGTCCACCCAAATAAGTGAAAAGCTTTGCATTTTGTTTAATCCACGTTCTTTAGTCAAGATTGCAGTGTATATCTAAAACATTGTTTGTAGTTTTACATTCAGCTTTCAGGGCGATGCCTACGCTATTGAGTTTAACAATACAAACATATTACTTTAGGTGGAGAGGTTTCATAAATTAAGCTTTAAGCATGACAAATTCGTTATTCTGTTGATATTCAAACAAAATTACTCATGATTAATTGCTGATGTCATCCTTAATTAATTCTGTGAATCCCTGGTTGGTGGGGGTAGTATTAAACACAATTCTATTGGGTTTAGCTTGGATTACTCCGAAAAAGCTGCTTACCCCTGCTGGATTATTCCACGCTTGGTTTTTGGCCATCCTAATTTGGGTAACTCTAGGCTGGCAAGGATATGCAGTCGTAATGTTCTATTTTCTGGTTGGTTCTGGCGTTACCCGCATCGGTATGGCCCAGAAGGAGGCAGAAGGAATTGCCGAAAAGCGTTCGGGGGCAAGAGGGCCAGAAAATGTTTGGGGTTCGGCTTTGACTGGGGCACTGTGTGCCTTGGGAGTAGGGATAATCAATTCGGGATTTGTTGTACTTAGTCCCCAATTTATAGCCCTTAATCCCCAGTCCCTATTATTGTTAGGCTATGTAGCGAGTTTTAGTACCAAGCTGGCTGACACCACTGCTAGTGAAGTTGGTAAAGCATATGGTAAAAGCACCTTTTTAATTACCACACTCCAACCAGTGCCTCGTGGTACAGAAGGAGCGGTAAGCTTGGAAGGAACTTTAGCTGGTATTGTGGCTTCTGTAGCGATCGCATTTGTTGGTTGGGGAGTTGGTTTAATTGACCTATTGGGAGTAGCTTGGTGTGTGCTGGCTGCATTTATTGCCACTAATTTAGAAAGTGTGATTGGGGCAACACTGCAATCTAAGTATACTTGGCTGACTAATGAAGTAGTAAATATTTTTAATACATTAATCGGTGCGATCGCAGCTGTGTTACTTGCCTGGACATGGATAAGTTTCATTAAGTAGAACGGTGAGAATAAATAATTACTCGTTTAGGTGGGGCATTGGGTAACCAGCAAGGTCTTCTCCAAAAGTAAGAGTCTAGGGCCAAGGGGTTTCCCCGATGATTGGCTGGCCTCATTGGGCATTGAGAGAAAATAAGCAATCTGCCTTACGACTACACTAACGCTGATATTTTCAATCCTGTTTTGTCCCCGCTAGACTGTAAAACTGATCATGGGAAATTATTGTATTTACTAGCTATATAATTTTTTGACCATTTAGATGTAATTAGTTCATGGAATCTTTATCATATTTATTCATCAACGACCAGATGATTTTTATATGATTTACTTTAAAAGTCCTATAAGTGTTTAACCATTTTCACATAATTATTTCATGGAATCTTTATCATTTTTGACAATTAATGACCAAATAATTTCTATTGAGGAAGCAGTAAAGTACTTGCAGTCCTCTGGAAAATTGGGGCAGTTCATTGGGGATATTCTTCGCCAGTATGTAATTGAGGAAGAAATCCGAACACGAGACGATGTTGAGATTGGTACAGCAATAACTGAACAGGCAATTATTGACTTTAGGCTGAAAAATCAACTGACTGACCCCCAAAGCTTTCAAGAATGGTTAAAGACCAATAACACAGATTACGCTACCTTTCACACATCGGTTACTTTTGGTTACAAGTTAGAAAAGCTGAAAGCTGTAGTAACCCAACCAAAACTCCAAGAATATTTTATTGAACGCAAAATTTTCTTGGATCGGGTAGTACTTTCTCGGATTGTTGTTGATAATCGAGAATTGGCAGACGAACTACAAACCCAAATTGAAGAAGGAGGTAGTTTTGAGCAACTAGCTAAAGAGTATTCACTTTCAGATGACCGAATTGTGAACGGCATGATGGGAATAGTCAGCCGAGGAAGTATGCCAGATATATTACGGGCAGCTATTGATGTGGCAAGTCCTGGGCAATTGGTAGGACCAATACAAATCGTTGGCAAAGACTCTCCCCAAGGAGAAGTACCTTATGGTTTGTTTCGAGTAGAACAATTTTTGCCAGCGTCTTTAGAAGATACTCAACTGAAGCAAGCACTACAAAATGAGTTGTTTGAGAAATGGCTAGCAGAGAAAATTCAAAAACTGACAGTCAAATTACAAGTGAGTTAAATATTCTGGATAATGAATCTTTACGATTAAAAGTGCTAGCTTCTTTGCCTTGGAATCAGCCACCGTTATGCTGGCTGACTCCCGAACAACAATCCCGATTGGAAAAGGAGTGCCAAACTCGTCAGTATCGTCTTGGAGAAAAAATCTGGTCAAACGATGTCGGCGGTTACCAATTCTTAATTGTGGCTGGGAAAGTTCGCTTACGAGAAGAGGGCGTTGGTAAACCTTTAGCCGCCCTAGATGCGGGGGATTGGTTTGGTGACTTACAAAAGCTGTCTGCGGATTTTAAAGCTGTAGCTGCTAGTAAAGAAGTAGTAGTAGTGTGTTGGAATACAGCGCTGTGGGCAGAGTTTTCTAACCCACAAATTCAGGAGTTCTGGCAAGTGTTACCAGTAAATATCGAGGGAGAAAGGGAGACATTTTCCTTCTCTTCGACTCCTTCACTAGCGCCAGCCTCAGAGGGAACTTCCAGCCCCCACAGCCTCCAACCCCAAAGAGGACTCCCAGCAGCAAATCTAATCATCTCAAATTATCCGTTTGTTGCCAGTTGGAACACCGCTGCTGCCTGTTTAACAATGGTGGCGCAACAGTTAGAAAATTCTGTGCAACTTGAATGGGTGCAGCGCCAACTCAGAGGACAACGCCCAAAACAGGTTGTGGAAGCAGGAGAAAAGTTAGGGTTAGTATTGCGGCGGTTACAAGTGAGTTGGGGTGAGTTGCGACAGTTGTCATTTCCAGCTTTACTGCTGTGGAATTCTGACTCACCCCAGAGTCCATCCTGGGTAGTGGCCTATGGAATGAAGGGCGATCGCCTCATTATCGCTAACCCTCTAAATCCCGAACGGACTTGTGAAACCTTATCGCAGTCCATAGTTGAAGCGTCTTGGGATGGAAGATTGTGGCAAGTAGAACTCATATCCCAGCAAGAAAAATTTAACCTTAGTTGGTTCACCCCAGCAGTTTGGAAGTATAAGGGATTGCTAACAGAAGTATTGTTAGCATCTTTTACCTTGCAGCTTTTGGGGTTAACAACACCACTAATTACGCAAGTCGTCATTGATAAAGTAATGGTGCAGGAGAGTTTGCCGACTCTCGATGTGATGGCGATCGCACTTCTTTTCGTTGCCATATTTGAGTCCATACTTGGCATTCTGCGCCTATTCATCTTTACCCATACAGCCCGTCGTCTGGATTTGAGCTTATCAGCACAGCTATTTCGCCATCTGATGCGTCTGCCATTAGCTTATTTTGAGTCGCGGCGCGTCGGAGACACAGTAGCACGAGTCCAGGAACTCGAACAAATACGTCAGTTTCTCACAGGTACAGCATTAACTGTGATTCTGGATAGCATCTTTGCTGTGGTGTACCTAGCATTGATGTTTTATTATAATATCCCACTCACCTTTGTGGCCTTAGCAGTACTACCGCTGTTTGCCACATTGACGATAGTTGCAACACCAATTCTGCGTAACTGGCTCAACGAAACCTTTAACCGGAGTGCCGATAGTCAATCGTTTCTAGTAGAGACAATCACAGGGATTCACTCCGTTAAAGCCCATGCAGCCGAACCAGTAGCCCGCGATCGCTGGGAAGGCTTGTTTGCTCGCTTCATTCGCACAGGTTTTAAAGCTTCTACTACCTCCAATATCAGCAGCAATATAGGTGACTTTCTCACCAATTTTTCCACCATGCTGATTCTCTGGTTTGGTGCCAAGTTAGTCATTGAACAAAAGCTTACAGTTGGACAGCTAGTTGCATTTCAAATGCTGTCTGGTAGAGTCACAGGCCCACTTTTACGCTTAGTACAGTTGTGGCAAACCCTCCAACAAGTGCTACTTTCTGTAGATCGCATTGGTGATATTCTCAACGTCTCTCCAGAAGCTGAACTGGGAACTGGTCTAGTTTTACCACCCCTGAAAGGTCAAGTCACCTTCGAGCAAGTCTTTTTCCGCTACCGCCCGAACTTTGAAGCAATTCTACGGGGAATCTCTTTCAATGCCGAACCAGGGCAATTTGTTGGCATTGTCGGACGCAGCGGTTCTGGTAAAAGTACCCTGTCTAAGCTATTGCAACGCCTCTATCAAATTGAATCAGGACGCATCCTTATTGATGGTTTTGATATAAAAAGTGCAGATTTAGCCTCACTCCGGCAACAAATTAGTGTAGTTCTCCAAGAAGACTTTTTATTCAACGGTTCTATTTTGGAAAATATTACTCTCGGTAATCCCGACATTACCGCAGAGCAAGTAGTAGAGGCGGCAAGATTAGCAGTAGCACATGACTTCATCAGTCAATTACCCTACGGTTACGAAACCAATGTTGGTGAACGCGGTACAGCTTTATCTGGCGGACAGAGACAACGTATTGCCCTCGCCAGGCTATTTCTTTCCCAAGCGCCGATTTTAGTTTTGGATGAAGCTACCAGTGCTTTGGATAGTGAAACTGAACAGCAAGTACTGCAAAACCTACAAAAAATTTCCGCCA
Organism: Nostoc sp. NZL; assembly: GCF_015714705.1. Classification (NCBI taxonomy): domain Bacteria; kingdom Bacillati; phylum Cyanobacteriota; class Cyanophyceae; order Nostocales; family Nostocaceae; genus Nostoc; species Nostoc sp. NZL. Next base: position 51,938 of record NZ_WBKL01000030.1, read on the forward strand.
ACCGTACCGTGTTCCTGATTGCTCACCGCTTTGCTCCCCTCAAACGTGCTGACTTGATTTTGGTATTGGAGCAAGGCGTGATTGCCGAACGTGGTACTCACTCACAGTTGTTGCAACAAAAAGGTTTGTATTGGTCACTATATCAGCGGCAGCAAGCAAACATTTAGTAGATGTAATAGCTAAAAGCTTTCTGATATTTTTGATGATACTAATAATTACTCTGGCTTTAATTTGAGTGGTGTAAATAGTTTTAGAGCCAGCGATCGCAGTAGTTACACTGCTGGAGTAATCAACACTTTCGCCGGCAATAATTACACGTATGACTATGTTGCCAAGAGCCAATAACGCAACAAAAACGCTACTCAAGCGATGTCTCCAGCAACCTCAAAGACGATCGCTGCGGCGGCTGATCAAGCCAGACCTGATAGTTCAAAATACCTCAGCAGCACAATATCCGTTGGTAGAACCCTTCAACTGAGCTATCAGGTGAAGGCTCCTGGAGCATACGAAGACTATTTTGGTATCGGCATCTACTCGACATATCCTGGTAATAAATATGAATTTCTTCCAGGCACTTCTATGGCGGCTCATCACTTTGCGGGTGTAGTTGCGCTGATGTTCAGTGCTAACAAAACTCTGACTGATGCTCAAGTGCGTCAGATAGTCACAACGACAGCAGGAAATAGCTTGGCATAGAACAATCCTCAAGTGTGGTTTCTGAAAAGTAAAATATTTGATTTGCTCTCCACCGAGAGGTTCAGATCCCCGACTTATTCAACAAATTGGGGATCTTTTTGTTCGTAACTCATTTAGGATTGCTATACATAGCACAATTGATTTTTTATTCCATCAATTTATACTTATATTATTACAAATTTAAGATTGATTGTATCAATTAACTTATTAACAATAATTCCACTATTGATTATGCTTTTTAGTAGTAGAGTTAGCATTTTGTTATGAGATTACATAGTAATTATTAACAATGGAGCTTATTCACAACTTAAAATCTTTTCTTGTAAAGGTTTTGACGCTTCAATCTGTCAAAAAACTATTGCTATCTTTGAGAACAAAAGCTTATGCTCATTGATGATGTTAATAACAAGATATTGTCAAATAAACAGCTAAATGTCACTTCAATCTCTTCATTAGATAGCTTTAATACGAAGGATGATTACAGCCTCAACTTTAGCGGAAGTAGTAGCTACAACTCAACCGATGCTGATGTGCAGTTGCTAAATAACGGTGACTCCGAAAATACAAGTAACGCTACTGCTAATGCTTTTAGCACTGAAAATTATAACTCCACCAATGGCTATGGCTTGATTGATGGGGCAGCAGCAGTGGCTAGAGCTACTGGTCAAAATACCTTTGCAGATGTTCCTGATCTTGGTGGCAATAATTGGGGAGCAGACCTTGTTAAAGCACCAGAAGTTTGGACACAGGGATACACAGGTAAGGGTGTTGTTGTTGCTGTTGTAGATACTGGGGTTGACTATAACCACGAGGATTTAAGAAATAATATTTGGACGAATGCCAACGAAATTGCAGGTAACGGTATAGATGATGATGGCAATGGTTATATTGATGATAATTACGGCTGGAACTTTGCTGAGAAAAACAATAACACCCTAGATAAAAACGGTCACGGTACTCATGTTTCCGGCACGATCGCAGGAGAAAATAATAACTACGGTGTCACTGGTATTGCATATAATGCCAAGATTATGCCCGTTAAAGTTTTGAATGACTCTGGCTCTGGTTCCTATAATTCCATATCTAAAGGTATTCGCTACGCTGTCGATAATGGAGCTAATGTAATTAACCTCAGTTTAGGAGGCACATCTTCCAACCGTACTCTACAGTCAGCCATTGACTATGCCAGCAGCAAAGGAGTGATTGTTGTCATGGCAGCCGGTAATGATGGTGACTCATCACCAGACTATCCCGCCCGTTATGCATACAAGTCGGGAATTGCCGTTGGGGCAGTGGATCAGAATAATAACATGCCTGACTTCTCTAACCGCTCTGGGACGAATGAAATCGCTTACGTCACAGCCCCAGGAGTCAAAGTCTATTCATCAGTTCCGAATAATCAATATGCCACTTATAGCGGCACTTCTATGGCAGCCCCCCACGTTGCTGGTGTAGTTGCCCTTATGCTGAGTGCTAACTCCAGCCTGACTGATGCCCAAGTACGTCAGATTGTCACAGAAACCGCAGGAAATAGTACACAAACTACAAGCTCTAGTTTGAATATTTCTAATGTCAGTTCTCTAGCAAGTCAGGTGATTGCAGACACAGCATTAAACAATATACAAACTACAATCTCTAGTTTTAATATTTCCAATGTCAGTTCTCTGGCAAGGCAGGCGATGTCTAACGACAACCTGCTACACATCGACGCACAAACAGCAAGATATTTAACACCAGAGACTATTACTAGTTTCAATAATTCCGATGTTGGTTCTTTTATCGGTAAGGCAATTACAGAAACAGCAAGATATCTAACACCAGAGACTATTACTAGTTTTAATAATTCCGATGTCGGTTCTCTAATAGGTCAGGCAATTACAGAAACAGCAAGATATCTAACACCAGAGACTATTGCTAGTTTTAATAGTTCTGATGTTGGTTCTTTAATAAGTCAGGCAATTACAGAAACAGCAGAATATTTGACACCAGCCGAAGGTAATAACGAATTAGTCAATCCAGAATTATGGTCGCAATTCCAAACCTTTGAGAATATCCTGGGCAGCATCAATGTCGATAGCAATGATGATAATAAAGATGAGAATAATCTTGATTTGGGAAAATTACTAGAAGGAATCCAAAAACAAATATATCAGTAAAGAAAATTTTTGGGTATCGCTTGAAAAATATAGCGATTTGCAGTTGATTCCAATACTGTTTTGTTCAAAAAATCAACCAAAGCGCTCGTCCAACCTGAATGGATGTAGGGGTTTAGCAATGCTAAACCCTTACATTTAGGTGTAGTTTGTGGGATGCGTAGGCGTAGCCCGTCGTAGACTTTTGAAATGGTTATAAAAGCAGAAGAGGCTACAAACCTACCTAACCGAAAATGCCTCATTGAATCGCCGTGTCACAGGCTCAGTAATGAATGTCAAAATTGACTTTTTACGAGTAACAATTTCACCTGTAGCAGCCATCCCTGGTGTAAATTGTACTTCTTGACCCCGCACGTTGGCTGAGTGTTTATTTAGCTTAATTCTGGTGGGAAAAACTAAGCCTAATTCTTTATCAACAATTGCATTCGGACTGACTTGCATAACTTCGCCATTCACAGTGCCAAATTCCTGGAAGGGGAAAGTCGCCATTTTTACTTTTGCCTTCATTCCTTGACGAATAAACCCAATATCGCGGTTGAGAACTTTCACCTCTAAGAGCATTTCTTCTCCTTCTGGCAAAATTGATAGCAATTCTTCACCTGATTGAACTGGCCCCTTGGTGGCTTTAACTCTGTAAATCGTACCGGCAACGGGAGCCTCAATCGTTTCTAAAGCTTGCTGCTTTCTCGCCTGCTCTAATTGACCTTGAACAGTTGTTAGTTCTTCTTTACGCTTGTTGAACTGGGTCAGAATTTCACTTTGGCGTTCTGATGCTACACGCTGGGACTGACTGCGCGCGGCATTGTAAGCTTGTTCTGCTTGGCGAATTTCTTGGACTTGGGCAGCAATATCTTTTTCTAATGATGTGACTTTATCTTGAGCCTCTGTGATTTTATTCTGGGCGTTGGTTACTTCATCTTGTGCTCTAGTGATTTCTGTCTTTGCACGAGTTAATCTTTCTTGGGCATCCAAGTAATCGACACGAGGTACAGCGCCAGGAGTAATTAAGGTACGTAGGCTTTTTTCCCTTTCTTGAGCAAGCGCCAAATTACTTTCAATTTTGATCCGAATGCTATCTGCGTTGACAAGGTTGGTTTTAGCATTTGCAACGCTGCTTTTGGCATTAACTAAGTTATCTTGCAATCGGCTCAAGCGGACTTTGGCTTGATCAATGAGTGCTATTTGGCGATTTGCTTCTGCTTCCGCCCCTGCTTGACGCGCTTGGAAGTCTTGCAGACGGGAGCTTAAAAGTTCATCTTGCAGTTTCGTCCCAGTAGTTTTGCCTCCGATGCGTTCTGCATCTAAACGTTGCAAATCGTCCTGAATCAATCTGGTAGATTTAGCTAGGCGAGAAACATCGGTTTTCTGCAAGTCTGGATCTTTTTGAATCAGAATTTGACCTTTAGTAACGCGATCGCCTTCTTGCACTTTGACGGCCACAATTGACCCTCCACCCAAGGATGTCACCGGTCTTACCTGTGTAGAAGCAATTAATTCCCCTGGCGCTGTTGCTACTTCATCTATTTGCGAGAAGTACGCCCAAGCGATCGCTCCAAATACGATGACACTGATCGTTCCCGCTAATAATCTAGTGTACAGGGGTGGCAATTCCTGTACCGCCTTCCCCAATTCATAGGTGAGTTGTTCCTCTGGTTGGGCAAATCGCTCTTTTGTCTGACGTGCTTGAGCAGCATTTACACCTAGGGATGATTTCATAGAATTTTGGATTTTAGATTTTGGATTTTAGATTATTGAGCATTGGGCATTGAGGTTGAGAGTTGGGCATTAGGGATTGAAAATTGAAGATTGAGTTTATGCCCCATGCCCTATGCCCCATTACCTAATTCAAACTGCTAGATAGCGCCGCAAAAAACTTTCTAATGTCTCTAACTGGAAGTTAAAAATTGCCTCTAAATTGGCAATTTCATCTTTTGTACAGAAAAATTCATTTGCTAGCAATGTGCGATAAGTTCCCAAAGTTTTTTGGATTTGGGGATTAAATAAACCCAATGCACCTTGTAACCCATCAATGATAAATAATGGTGAGTTAATTATTACTGGCTCTTTGATGAAGATCCGACCAAAAATCCGGGGAATATCTTCTCGTAATAAAATCTCCGGTCCTCCCACTGGTAAAATCTGGTTACGAGCGCCTTCAACCGTCACAGAATCCACCACTATTCTTGCTAAATCATCGGTACTGACAATTGAGGTACGGTTTTTGCGATCGCCAATCAGCAGATACAATCCCGTTTCCCGAAATCGTTCTACTAGTGGCAGCAAGTTAGATGCTAATCCAGATGGGCGTAATATAGTGTAATTCAAGCCACTAGCTTGCAAATATTGTTCTACTGCTCGTTTAGCTTTGAAAACGGGAGCGTCTTCATACCCGCGATCGGCTCCCAGTACGGAAATGAAGACAAAGTGCTCTACACCATTGGCTTTTGCTTGGTCAATCAGTTCAATATTTGCGCGGTAATCTAAAGATAGAGCATCGCTATCAGAACCGTGGGCGCTGATAATATACTTCACACCTTGACTAGCTTTTTGAATATCTTTTTCTTGCAGCAAATCACCGATGAAAATTTCTGCACCCCGGTGTTCTAACTCGCTGTAGCGCGAGGTAAGGCGGACAAATGCCCGCACAGACTGTTCTCGTTGCCGTAGGAGTCGCACAATTCTGCGACCAATTCCTCCCGTTGCTCCAGTTACTAGAAACATATAAATACCTAAATTGAATACTTTCAGCGTTTATAGTTGTCGAAATGCACGATATATGACCAAAATCCGTTTAACAATACTTAAACAGAGATATGAGCATATTTTTATACTTAGTAACCATGCTCAAGATATCCTCACGCCAACTTAGCCAATAGTCCACACCTTATTTATCTTAATACTCTAAAAATTATCCCCTACATCTTTATAAATGCAGGGGATAGGGTAACGGGATTAGTTTTACTGGCTCAACAAGTCAATAGCTTGTTCAAGCGACATCTTAGCCTTGTGCAAATTCAGCAGGTTCTCTTGCTGGTATCGGTCAAAATAGCTCATTTTCCTACCCTCCAAAGTTATCCGAATCAGTTCTGCTTGCTCATCTGTGGGTGAATTTATCTCTTCTATAGCAGAAAAGTAATCTCAAAGGGATAGTTTAGTTGTCACAAGTGTGTGAATTACTGGGATGAGTCAGCAAACACAGCTTTTGAGTAAGTCAAATGCCATTTTGCTTGCGGAAAACACCAAAATGAGAAAGCAAACACAGCTTTTGAGTAAGTCAAATGCCATTTTGCTTGCGGAAAACACCAAAATGAGAAAGCAAACACAGCTTTTGAGTAAGCCAAATGCCATTTTGCTTGCGGAAAACACCAAAATGAGAAAGCAAACACAGCTTTTGAGTAAGTCAAATGCCATTTTGCTTATTAAATTCAACTTAATCTATTTTTCGATGCATTAACTATTAACTTAAGCAAGCAAGAATAAATCAAACTATATTTAATGTGTTAGAAATTATTGCCGATATAGAGAAGTGGATGTGAGGAGACTTATAGATGAGTGACGAAGATCAGTTTGATGTCTTCCTTTGCCACAATAGCAAAGACAAACCTGAAGTTATAGAAATTGCTCATGAATTAACAAGACAAGGAATTAAACCTTGGCTAGATAAGTGGGAACTTCGTCCTGGTTTAGCATGGCAGGTTTTACTAGAAGAACAAATAGAAAATATTAAATCAGCAGCAGTTTTTGTCGGTAGCAGTGGACTTGGCCCCTGGCAAAGTCAAGAGATGAGAGCTTTTTTAAACGAATTTGTCGAGAGAAAATGTCCCGTGATTCCCGTTTTGCTTGGGAATACACCACACCAGCCTAAACTCCCAATTTTTCTTAGGGGTAATACGTGGGTTGACTTTCGGACAGATACTGAGGCTATGGAGCAGTTAATTTGGGGTATTACTGGAAAGCCGCCAGAGCGAAAACCAAAGCTACAGCCAGTAATTCAAGCCGATGACCTCAGTTCTGAGAAAGAAGTAAACTACACGCGATTGCGGGATTTGTTAGCAGCAGGCAAGTGGAAAGAAGCGGATGAGGAAACTTTAGCTGTCATGCTCAAGGCATCTAACAGGGAAGAGGAAGGCTGGTTAAATGTCGAATCCATCAATAATTTTCCCTGTACGGACTTACGCACCATTGACCAAATCTGGGTAAAATACAGCAATGGGCGCTTTGGCTTTAGCGTTCAGAAGAAAATTTATCTAAGTGTTGGTGGAATCGCAGACGGTAATTATTATGAACAAGTCTGGGAGGAATTTGGTGATCGCGTAGGATGGAGAGTGGAAGGAAACTGGATTTGGGAAACTGAAGGAAACTGGATTTATGAGGAGTCTTTAAACACTTCAGTACCAGAGGGACACCTGCCCATTGCCCAAAGTTATAGGGGTCATCACCTGCCCAAAACACAGCAAGCCCAAATCACATGGAGGTCGCTTCTGGTTCGGTGGAACGGTCTTCCGCTTCGGTTTCAGGGGTTGTGTGCTCTTTTTTCTCGCGTCGAGACTTGTGAAGTCTAACATATAAGCACTTCAGACTTATATTAAATATTTGTAATAAGGTTACTTTCTACGAGTTAATCAAAATCTGAGATCCGATACCTGGCACTGGCTGAGATTCTAGACTCACGTATTTGCATCATTGCAAAATATTGGCATTGCCCACACGCCCGCCTCAGAATAAATTCTGCGGCTCATAGCGAAAGTCATCTAAAGCTGACTGAAATTCTTGTTTTACCCGCATTTCCCATCAGAGGCAAGAAAAGAGCCTGTGAAAAGTTTTCCCAATTTAAAATCCCCCCATATCTTTGTAGATGCAGGGGGGAGTATTAACAATTCAAAATTTTTTCAGACGGTGATTTAAACGGTTTGTGCAAACAGCCCACTTCAAAACTATTCAGCAGTTTTGTTATTAGCTCTATTAGCCCGCGCCTCAGCTGAAGCCATCACCTCATCCATATTCTCTAACACTTCGCCAGGGAAGTTTTCCAAAACTCTGGTAGAAAGAGCAACCCGCCCTTTACCCTCATCCAAGTCAATAATTACAGCTTTAATTGACTGGCCAACTTTAAATACCTTTTCTAAAGAGTCGATGAATTTTTGGCTTACCTGCTTGATATGAAGCAAAGCCCCCATACCATTTAAATCCACAAACACACCAAAAGGTTTGATGCCAGTAACTTTACCTTCCACCAGTTGACCTAGTTCTAACAAGCTAAAGTTGCTAGAACGAGTTGCTAAACGCTGGGAAAGGATGAGTTTGTTGGTGTTTTTATTAATTTCCAAAAAGCCCACAGTCAGATTTTGACCTTTGAGTGCTTCTAAATTATCACGCTCTGCCAGGTGCGATCGCGGAATAAATCCACGCAAGGAGAGAATATCGACGGTGACACCACCTTTATTCACACCCATAACCCGTACTTGCACAGTCTGAGCATTTTCCTGCATTTCGGCCAGTCGTTCCCAGATGTGCTGAATTTCTAACTGCTTTCGAGAAAGGGTGACTTGACCTTCTGCATCCTGATCTCGGATAATCAAAAACTGCATTTCCTCTTGCAATGGCAGCACTTCCGATAAATCGGTAACTGCTCTCAAAGAAGCCTCATCGCGCGGCAGAAAAGCTGACGACTTGCCACCAATATCGACATAAGCTCCATCATGGTCAAGTTGGAACACTTTGCCATGTACAACCTGTCCCTTTTGAAACTGGTAGTCGTGTTTTTCTAGTGCTTTGGCAAAATCGTCCATTGTAAACGACGAATTGGCTGTTTGAGATAGTTTCGATTCGGAATTCATGACTTTTGAAGATTAATTGTTATTTAGATATGGTGCAACTGGAGTTTAGATTGTCATTAGTCACTTGTCATTTGTCATTCGTCAGTTGTCCTTTATTATTCACTAATGACTAATGACTAATTCAGTTGACTAAAGAGTTGTTGGACTTGCTCCCAAGCATCAGCAGCAGCTTTAGGATTATAACTGGCACGACGGTCACAGAAAAATCCGTGATCAGCTCCATCGTAGCGAAACACACGATGAGGAATTTTATATTTTTCTAACTCTGCTTCAATCTCATCTACTTGTTCGGATGGGATGCTAGCATCTTCTGTGCCAAAGAAGGCATAGAGAGTACCTGGAATTTCTCTGGTGCGGGTGATAGTGGGAGCGCCACCTCCTGGTGTACGGGTGGTAATTCCAGCACCATAGAAGGAAGCCGTAGCTTTAATATCTGGTAACGTAGCTGCAAGATATGCGACATGACCGCCAAAGCAAAAGCCAATACAGCCAAAGCTATCTTTTTTCACTTGGGGCAGATTTTTGAGGTAGTCAATTGCTAGTTGAATATCGCTCAATAACTCTGATGCTTGAGTTTGCATGGCATAGCCTCTGCCCGTTTCAATATCTTCGGGTGTGTATCCAGTTTCAAAGCCAGGAGCAATCCGTTGAAAAAGTGCAGGTGCGATCGTTACATACCCAAGTTTGGCAATCCGTTCTGTAACATCCCGAATGTGAACATTAACACCAAAAATCTCTTGTAATACAACCACTCCTGGGTAAGATCCGGGTTCTTTTGGCTCTGCCAGATAAGCAGACACTTGAATATTGTCTTGCAAAAGATTAACCGTTGTGGTAATTATTGCTTGCTCTGTCATAATAATTTTTACCAGTGCTATATCATTAGCCGTGTGTTTATTTGATATAACTATGCCAGTATGCTTAGGTTATTTCCATTTAAATTATCAATTACCAAATAGTGAGAGCATTAAAATTTCTACCAGAAAAACTTCATGTGTAAATAAAATATTTGACATGTAGCAAATGCAGCTGGTCACTAAAGGAGGGCTGAGTTAAAAGTGCTGAGTAGAAGAGCAACACTTAATACTCAAAACTCAGCACTCATCAGCACTCGTCAGCACTTAGTATTCAGGAGGTTTGGTGATGATTCAATTCCGTATTCAGCCAGACAGCGAAATTCCCGCATCGACCCAGCTGTTTAATCAAATCCGCTTTGCGATCGCTTCTCGGCAATATCCCCCGGCTTACAAATTGCCAAGCACACGGGCACTGGCAATGCAAACTGGGTTACACCGCAACACCATTAGCAAAGTTTACCGTCAACTGGAGGAAGACGGATTTGTTGAAAGTATGGCTGGTTCAGGAATTTATGTTCGGGCCCAAGGTCATGAAGGCGGTAGCAGGCTGCAATCACCAATTCTCAAACAACATCCTGATGCATATCAAGTTGTCCAGCAAGCACTTGATGAACTGCTATCTCAAGGATGTTCACTCAATCAAGCCAGAGAGCTATTTTTAGCGGAAATTGACTGGCGCTTGCGTTGTAGTGCGCGGGTATTGGTTGCAGTTCCATCCTATGATATGGGTGCTGGTGAGTTGATGGTGTATGAATTAGAGCGATCGCTAAAAATACCAGTTCAGTTGGTAGCAATGGAAGAATTAACAGCTGTGCTCGATAAAACTACCTCTGCGACAGTAGTCACAAGTCGGTATTTTATCAGTAATGTGGAAGCGATCGCAGCTCCTAAAGCTGCACGGGTAATACCTCTGGATATCTACGACTACAGCAAAGAACTCAGTCTATTGAAAACCCTACCAAAAGAAAACTGTGTAGGCATAGTTAGCCTCAGTTCCGGGATTGCACGAGCAGCAGAAGTCATCCTCCACGGTCTGCGAGGGGATGAACTACTGGTGATGACTTCGCAACCAAAAGATGCTTATAAACTTCAGGCAATGGTTAAACGGGCTGAGGTGATTATAAGTGATCAAGCCAGTTTTGCGGCAGTGCAAGCAGCCGTGCAAGCATCTGATGATGATATTATTCGTCCACCGAAGCTGATTAAGGTTGAAAATTATATCGGTACTAACTCAATTAATTTACTAAAACGAGAACTGGGTTTGGGTTAATCCAAAGATAATTAAGAGAGGGGAAGAATTGCATAGGCGGACACACCTAACAAATAACTCAGGATTATGATTGTAGAAATGCAACTCTATGTTGGTTTAGTAGAAGTAATCAAGTAGATCTCAACCTTTTCAAACCTGCAATGACATTTTTCGATATGACTAAAGAACAGTTCTTTGCGCCTTTGCATGAGGATAATTCATACTTTCAATCAGCAATACCCAAAAAATAAGTTAACTCCCTTGCGGCTCTAGGGTATTAATTCGCAAAAACTCTTGTACCCGTCGCAGGTAAGTTGGTGCATCTTCCAACATAGGGAAATGCGCTGTGTTGGGAATCATCACAAATTCCACCTTGTCACTCAGTGCGGCTGCTTGACGCCCCATCTCGGCTGGAATAATCTTGTCATACTCCCCCGCAATGAGCAGAGTCGGTACTGTCAGCTTGGCAAACTCTTGCGGCATCACTTCAGATTGAGCCTTACTGACTGAAGTAAAAATTGTTCCTAAAGCCGCATCGTAATCTGCTTCGAGAAAATCTTCCAAAAAAGCTTGCCGCTCAGAATGTGGGATAGAACTATATAAAAATCTGGCCATAAACATCCGGTCAACAAATGGAATTTTGCTTAACCACTTGGGACGGAATTTAACTACATAGCCACCAAATTTATGAAAGGCACTAAAGGATTTTTCGTCGTACTCAAAAACGCCACTACAAGTTAAAATTCCTCGTTCTACTCGTTCGGGATAGCGGTTAAAAAATAAAGTAGCAACAGACGCGCCCATTGAATGAGCATGGATATAGACACGCTGAAGATGCAACCCATCTAACAAAGCTGCCAAATCATCAGCGTATTCTTCTAATTCATAGGTTAAGTCTTTGATTGCCTGTGATTCATCCTGGGGTGACTCAGATTCGGCAACAGCTTCACTTGCTTCGGCTATGGTTGGCTTCCCACCAGAACGGCCAAATCCCCGCATATCGTAGAGTAAACAATCAAATTGTTCCGATAAAGCATTAGCAGTATTTTGCCAATACCTAGCTGAACCAGCCCAACCGTGAATGAAAACCATCACTGGTTTTACCAAAGAACCAGATGGTTTTTTCACCCATTCGTAGTAATGCTCAACGCCACGAACATTAATATAAGGCATTAGTCATTAGTCCTTTATCAGTTGTCATTAGTCATTTTCCCTTATTAAATGGTTATTAGTCTTTAGTTTTTGACTAATAACCAATGACTAATGACCAATGACTATTAGGCTGATTCCGGCTTCGGTAGTGAAGATGGATGTATTATCAGTTCGGCAGTTGATCTCTTCTCAACCATCTCCCGTGTTACTGTACAACGTGTCACATCCTTACGGGATGGTAACTCGTACATTACATCCAACATCAGTTCTTCGACAATTCCTCGTAGCGCTCTAGCACCAGTTTTACGCCGATAGGCTTCTTGAGCGATCGCTCGTAAAGCTTCTGGTTTAAAATCTAACTGGACATTATCCATCTTCAGCAGTTTTTGGTACTGCTTCACTAGGGCACTGCGTGGTTGGGTGAGAATCGCCATCAACGCTTCTTCATCTAGCGGATCTACTACTGCTACCATTGGCACGCGCCCAATAAATTCGGGAATCATGCCAAATTTTACTAGATCATCTGGTGCTAGATGCCGAAGAGTATCTGCTGCCCGTTTTTCCTTCGATTGGCCTTCTCCAGGTTGCACAAAGCCTATTGCTTTTTTACCAACTCTCTGATCTACAACCTTTTCTAAGCCTACGAAAGCACCACCACAGACGAACAAGATATTACTTGTATCAATCTGGATACAGTCTTGATAGGGATGCTTACGCCCTCCTTGGGGTGGTACATTGGCGATCGTTCCCTCTAACATTTTCAGCAAGGCTTGCTGCACACCTTCGCCAGAAACATCACGGGTAATTGACGGGTTCTCACTCTTGCGAGCAATTTTGTCAATTTCATCAATGTAGATAATTCCTCGCTGCGCTTCTTCTATATCTAAATCTGCCACCTGTAACAGTCGCAGCAAGATATTTTCCACATCTTCTCCCACATACCCCGCTTCTGTCAGTGTTGTAGCATCAGCGACGGCAAAGGGTACATCTAGGATTTTCGCTAGGGTTTGCGCTAAGAGAGTTTTGCCGCAACCAGTGGGGCCAATTAACAAGATGTTAGACTTTTGCAATTCTACAGCATCATCTGCCGCAGCTTTGCCACTGGCTTTAGACTGAATCACTGCCAACCGTTTGTAGTGATTGTAAACGGCTACTGACAGCACTTTCTTGGCTTCGTCTTGACCAATAACGTGTTCGTCTAGATACTTTTTAATCTCTCTTGGCTTGGGTATTTGATTAAACGAAATACTAGAAGATTGGGTACGCCGTTTTTGAGGTGGTTCTGCTCTTGGTGCCGGCTGTGCTGCCGCACCATTGGTATCGAGTAACTCCTCGTCTAGTATTTCATTACACAAGTCAACGCATTCATCGCAGATGTAGACTCCCGGCCCCGCGATTAATTTACGCACCTGCTCTTGAGACTTGCCGCAAAACGAACATTTTAAATGGGAGTCGTACTTAGACATACCAGCCTCTTATTTCAGAATGGTGACGTTTTCCCCTGCTGTGGGAAGATTTTGCCTGGAAATGACCTGATCAATCAAACCGTAGTTCTTCGCCTCTTCTGCCGACATGAAAAAGTCGCGCTCAGTATCTGCTTCAATTCTTTCTAAGGGTTGACCAGTATGATGAGACATTAACTGATTCAACTTAGCCTTAATGTAAAGAATTTCTCTGGCTTGAATTTCAATGTCAATGGCTTGACCTTGAGCGCCACCAAGTGGTTGGTGAATCATAATCCGGGAGTCAGGCAGAGACATTCGCTTACCGGCAGCCCCTGCTGTCAACAAAAATGCCCCCATGCTCGCGGCTAATCCAAAACAGATGGTAACAACATCAGGGCGAATTTGCTGTATTGTATCATAGATTGCCATCCCTGCGTAGACTGAGCCGCCAGGAGAATTAACATACAGTTGGATGTCTTTTTCTGAGTCTTCAGCGTCTAGGAATAACAACTGAGCCACAATTGAGTTGGCTACAGAATCATCTATTGGCGTTCCCAAAAATATAATCCGCTCTCGCAGCAGGCGGGAGTAGATGTCGAAAGCCCTTTCTCCCATGCCAGATTGTTCCACCACCATCGGCACGATGTTGCTAGGGCTGCTCAACTGGGAGTTAATGTTTATTCGACTTTGGTTGCTGATGGGGTAATTTCCCGACTGCGATACAAGCATACAAGCAAATTTGACGATAATTTAGGATAAATGTTTCAGCAGCAGATGCTGCCTTTTCGACGAATGGGATTTTTATAGCTACGTGTTAACCATTATGCCTCATATAATTTCCTCTCGTGTAACACAGTATCAAGCTCAGGCGATAACATGTGTCACAATTTGCTAAAAACTCATTAATTATTCTGCCTTCATCCCTGAGTTTTCAGGAGTTAAGAGTTATGGGGCATTGGGCATTGAACAATAATTAATAGTTCTTCTCCCCTGCTCCCTGCTCCCTCATCTCTTTTAACTTACCCATTTCACCAGTACTTTAACTCAGAACTGGTGAACTCATGGCTGTGGGATTTTTAATTATCCTTCAGTGACTTCTGTTGAAGCTTCGCTGATTTCTTCCTCTATCTGAGGTGTATCAGCATCTGATTCTGCGTCTTCTGTTTCCTCCGCAGGACTCAAGGAGCCTTCGGGTACAAGTTCAACTGAGGAATGTTCTAATAGCCAATCAATGGTTTTTTCGGTTAATAGTTCGTTTTCCACGATTGAGCGCAGTCTATCTTCATCAACGTCTTGCTCCTCTGGGTACTGTTCTAAAAGTTCTGTAACTCTGGCTGCGATTTCTTCTGGTGTTACCTCAATAGATTCGCGTTTACCAACTTCCCGCAACGACAAGGAACGTTTGATGCGTTCAATAGCCTCAGTACGCGATCGCTCCCGCAATTGAGGAATAATATCTTGAGTAAACAACTTCCTCACATCTAGTCCTTGCTGAGACAGCCGCATTGCTGTTTGCGTTAGCATTGCATCGACTTCTTGCTCAATCAAGGTTGCTGGTAAGTCAACTTCTACGTGCTTGAGCAGTTCCGTTAACAAGGCTTCTTGCTTATTTGTTTTTGTTTTGTCGTCCGCCTCTTTTTGATATCGCTCTACCAAAGAAGCGCGTAACTCCTCTAAGGTTTCAAAATCGCTGATTTCTTGGGCGAAATCGTCATTTACTTCTGGTAATTCCTTTTCCTTCAGTTCTTTGAGCGTTACTGTGAAAGTTGCTGCTTTTCCAGCTAAGTCTTCATTAGCATAAGGATCTGGGAACTGTGCCGCAATTTCTCTGGTTTCTTCGGGATTCATCCCCACTATTCCAGAAATAAAGCCTGGAATAAACTTATCTTCCTGCAACTCAACTTGAAAATCAGTTGCTTCGGCTCCAGGAATCGGTTCTAGTTCAGCTGTTTCGTCTTCGCCCTCAACTCTGGCAAATGAACCTTTAAAATCGACTACGGCAATATCACCGATTTGGGCTGCACGTCCTTCTACAGGAATCAATGTCGCCAATTCTTGACGTTCCTTGTCGAGGGTCGCGTCCACTCGTTCTGGCTCGTACTTGACTTCTTCAGCTTTAGCTTGCAAATCAGTGTACTGAACTAGATTCACTTCCGGTTCTACATCGACAGCAGCCGAAATCGTCAGGGGTTTTCCAGGTTCATAATTCTTAATCAAATCCTCAAAGGAAGAGCGCAATTGCGGCTGACCTATTGCCGGGATAGCTTCTTGTTTAACTGCTTGCTCAATGCCGTCTTGAATTAGTTCTTCCAGTGCTGCTGCCTTGATACGAGTTGTACCCAGCCGTTGTAGCAATATCGGTCGAGGTACCTTGCCTTTACGAAACCCAGGAATATTGGCAGTACTCGCTAAGTTTTTAATGACCTGTTCGTAAGTTTGCTTAGTAATTTCCGGCGTAATCTCTATTTCCAGGCCAATTTGGCTGGCGGGGAGTCTTTCCTGGGTAACTTTCATGCTTCGTCTCTAGTTTTCTGGTATTTTATACTCCGAGTACACACAAGACGCAATAATTGTTCGCGTTTATGGCTTGATATCTCTTAGGGAGGATCGGAGGTTGTCACAAGGCTTCATGACATCCAAAGGATGGATGGTGTGTCCTGGCACAGAGATCCAGTTTACTGCCAATGAACAAGGACTTGACAATTTACCGTTATAACAATTATTGACACTCCCAGTGCTAAGAGCGTCTGGGCTTTCTTGCCTAATATTTGTAATAAGTGCTGAATCCTTGAGGATTGGAAAGAGTTTTATCCCTATTCTCC
Organism: Nostoc sp. NZL; assembly: GCF_015714705.1. Classification (NCBI taxonomy): domain Bacteria; kingdom Bacillati; phylum Cyanobacteriota; class Cyanophyceae; order Nostocales; family Nostocaceae; genus Nostoc; species Nostoc sp. NZL. The sequence goes on from NZ_WBKL01000030.1 coordinate 68,149, forward strand.
AGTCCTTAATCTTCAGTTACTCTGAATTTAGCACCCGAAACTCAGGAATTAATTATTCAGTGGGCTAACACCGTGATATCCTGGTTTTCAGCCAGTAGTTAATACTTCAAAGTTATAGCATCTAGTCTAGCTATATTATGGTATAGGAGCAAATCTACTACTTAGCCGCATAGCTCAATTTTGATGGTTTGGCGATTTTATACCATTTGCATCATAGTACATTCATCATCCTGGAAACCCACTTTACAGCCGAGACGTTTATTCGCTTTAGAAGTCAAATGCTTATAAAACGCCTAAGTGCAGATGTCTCCATTTTGCTACCGGATGGCGGTTTGTTGTACAATAATATATAGTTTAAATCAATGGAAAACAATGGAAAAATTGGATGATAGTTGTTGTAAAATTCAACATTACTTAACTTATTAACCAAGCAAATAAATTTATCAAATCTATAAAGAACGACTAAATTAGATAAAAACCTAAATCTATTCAAAACGCATTGCATGACTGCGAGCACTATTTATATATAAGTAAATTGTTAATTATTCCAAAAAATTGCACATAAATCTTTTACAGGAGGAAGCAAGTTTGTCGAAATCCTATCGTGTAGCTATTTTGGGAGCAACTGGTGCAGTTGGCACAGAGTTGCTGGAATTATTAGAAAGTCGTAATTTTCCTATTGCTGACTTGAAATTATTGGCATCAGAGCGGAGTGTTGGGCGATCACTACAATTTAAAGGTGAAAATATATCCATAGAGGCAGTGAGCGATCGCGCCTTTGAAAATGTGGATATAGTACTGGCTAGTGCGGGTGGTTCCACATCCAAAACTTGGGCAGCAATTGCTGTCCAAAAGGGCGCAGTAGTAATTGATAACTCCAGTGCCTTTCGGATGAACCCGGAAGTTCCCTTAGTAGTACCAGAGGTGAATCCACAAGCCGCAGCTAATCACCAAGGTATTATTGCCAACCCCAACTGCACAACAATTTTAATGAGTGTGGCAGTATGGCCATTGCACAAAATTAAACCAGTGCAACGTATTGTAGCTTCAACCTACCAATCTGCTAGTGGTGCTGGTGCCAGAGCAATGGCAGAAGTCAAAACCCAAACAAGCGCTATACTACAAGGACAGACGCCAGTTGCTGAGATATTGCCTTACCCACTGGCATTTAATTTATTCCCGCATAACTCACCATTAAACGATTTGGGTTATTGTGAGGAAGAAATGAAAATGGTAAACGAAACCCGAAAAATATTTGGTACGCAGCAAATCAGAATCACTGCAACCTGTATACGGGTTCCCGTACTCCGCGCCCATTCAGAAGCCATTAATTTAGAATTTGAGACTCCCTTTAGTGCAGAGGAAGCCAGAGAAATTTTAAATTCCTCCCCTGGAGTTAAATTGGTAGAAGATTGGGAAACTAATCATTTTCCGATGCCAATTGAAGCAACTGGTAGAGATGAAGTTTTAGTGGGAAGAATTCGTCAGGATATTTCTCATGCCTGTGGTTTGGAATTATGGTTGTGCGGCGACCAAATCCGTAAAGGCGCAGCATTGAATGCAGTACAAATTGCCGAGTTGCTGGTAGAAAAAAATCTACTCAAGCCTGCTAAAGCTTACGTTTCAAGCTAGTCATTAGTGAAAATAAACAACTAATGGAAAAGATCAAATGTGCAAATCACCGTTGAAAGCAATTTGCAGATAGGTTATTACAATAGAGAACCACCAAGATACAAAAAAATGGGTAATCAGGAGTGAAAAAAAGGGTGGGAGATTTTGGCAATGTTTTAACCGCTATGATTACACCGTTTAAAGCAGATGGTAGTGTCAATTATGATGTAGCGGCAGAACTGGCAGCGCATCTAGCTAACAACGGAACAGATACATTGGTGGTATGCGGCACAACCGGAGAATCCCCTACCCTGAGTTGGGATGAGGAATACCAGTTGTTTGTTGAGATATTACAGTCCGTGGCAGGAAAAGCCAAGGTGATCGCAGGTTGTGGTTCAAATTCCACTAAAGAAGCGATCGCAGCCACCCAAAAAGCGTCTAAAATAGGAGTACACGGTTCCTTACAAGTTGTCCCTTATTACAACAAACCGCCACAAGCGGGATTGGAAGCGCACTTTCAGGCGATAGCACAAGCCTGTCCCGACTTACCTTTGTTGTTATACAATGTCCCAGGTCGTACCGGACAAAACCTTCAGCCAGAAACAGTTGCCCGGTTAGCTGAGGTTAGCAATATTGTCGGAATTAAAGAATCCACTGGTAGTATAGATCAGGCAAGCGAAATTCGTCGCTTGACACCAAAAGAATTCGACATCTACTCTGGTGATGATTACATGACTTTGCCCTTGTTAGCGATCGGGGCAAAGGGTGTGGTAAGTGTGGCTTCTCATTTGGTAGGAAACCAACTACAGCAAATGATCCAAGCTTTTAGTGCGGGAAAAATTGAAGTAGCCAGTGAGATTCATCTCCAACTCTTCCCGTTGTTTAAAGCTTTATTTCTCACTTCAAATCCCATTCCAGTGAAAAAAGCACTGAAACTTCAAGGTTGGGAGGTTGGTTCAACTCGTCCACCGCTATGTGAAGCTGATTTAGAAGTAAGTCAAAAGTTAGAAGCGGTTCTGAAAGAACTTAGTTTAATCTAGCCACCATCTGGTTAAGCTTTGGTAAGCTACTGCTTTCTAAAGATACATATAAACAATGGTCATAATTGTTCATAAGTTGCAATTTAAAAATCTGTGCTAGGACTGATAGACATAACTATAAATTCTTCAGTGTACAGTCGATTTTATTGAATAAAAAATTGAAATCTTCAATTAAAACTTGATTGCTTTGGGACTGAATTAAGAGACAAACGATGTTGTCTTAAATACAAGTTCGTTAACTATCAACTAAATTAACCACAAGTAACGATCTAAGGAGAAAATGGCTAAAAACGAAGCTAATAATTCCGCCTTGAAAATTATTCCTTTGGGCGGTTTGCACGAAATTGGGAAAAATACTTGTCTTTTTGAGTATGACGATGAAATTATCCTGTTAGATGCAGGATTGGCTTTTCCCACAGAGGCGATGCATGGAGTAAACATTGTTTTGCCAGATACGACCTATCTGCGAGAAAATCGCCACAAAATTAAAGGGATGATCGTTACTCACGGTCATGAAGATCATATTGGCGGAATTGCTTTCCATCTTAAGCAATTTGATATCCCCGTGATTTATGGGCCCAGACTAGCAATGGCAATGCTAGAGGGTAAATTGGAAGAAGCAGGAGTCCGCGATCGCACAGAAATCAGAACAGTTCTACCACGCGATGTGGTGCGGATTGGCAAAAACTTTTTAGTTGAATATATCCGCAACACCCACTCCATTGCTGATAGTTTCACTGTTGCCATTCATACTCCCCTTGGTGTAGTCATTCACACAGGTGATTTTAAAATTGACCACACCCCAGTGGATGGTGAAAAGTTTGACTTGCAACGGTTAGCAGAACATGGTGAAAAAGGCGTTCTTTGTCTGCTAAGTGATTCCACTAATGCTGAGATACCAGGGTTTACACCTTCGGAACGTTCAGTTTATCCGAATCTTGAGAGAGTATTTAGTCAAGCTACTGGGCGATTATTTGTCACTACCTTTGCTTCTAGTGTGCATCGCATCAACATGATTTTGGATATCGCCAAGAAGCAAAATCGTGTAGTGACGATTGTGGGGCGTTCCATGCTGAACTTGATTGCTCATGCCCGCAATTTAGGTTACATCAAGTGTGAAGATAATCTGCTGCAACCATTGCACGCAGTCCGCAATCTACCTGATGAGAGAGTACTGATTTTAACCACAGGTTCTCAGGGTGAAACGATGGCAGCAATGACCCGCATTGCCAACAAAGAACATCCTCACATCAAAATCCGCCAAGGAGATACAGTAGTATTCTCTGCTAACCCAATTCCCGGAAATACGATCGCAGTAGTCAACACCATTGATAAATTGATGATTCAAGGTGCAAAAGTGGTCTATGGTCGGGATAAAGGGATTCACGTCTCCGGTCACGGCTGTCAGGAAGAGCAAAAGCTGATGATTGCCTTAACTCGACCCAAGTTTTTTGTGCCATTTCACGGCGAACATCGGATGCTAGTGAAGCACGCAGAAACGGCTCAGAGTATGGGCATTCCCGCAGAAAACATGATCATCATTCAGAATGGTGATATTGTCGAACTGACTGAAGATGCTATTCGCGTTGCTGGTAAAGTGCCATCTGGTATCGAATTAGTAGATACTACGAGTTCGGGCATGGTAAGTGCCAAAGTTTTACAAGAACGGCAACGCATGGCTTCAGAAGGCATTATTACGATCGCAGCTGCCATTGATTGGAATGGTAAACTGTTGGCAAAACCAGAAGTTCACCTACGGGGTGTAGTTACAAGTGTAGAGCGATCGCTGGTACAAACCTGGGTAAAACAACGGATTGAAGAAATCCTTACTGTGCGCTGGACAGAATTTGCTCCTGCGGAAGGGGAAGCAGCAGATATAGACTGGGGTGGATTGCAAGGTACTTTAGAACGAGAATTGCAACGCTCCATCCGGCGGGAATTGCAATGTCAGCCATCTGTGACTTTGTTGATGCAAATTCCTGATGAGCCACCCGTGAAAGTTGCCGATGGCAGAAGACGGCGGACTCGGACTGCTGCTCAGGTAGCATCATAGAGAATTTAAGATAAAAATCTCATGCAGAGGCGCAAAGACGTAGAGTTTTTCTAACGTCTTTGCGCTTTGGCGTGAGATTTAGAGAAAAATCATTTGCTTTAGCGCCCTCAATGAACCCAGAGGTATACTAGAACTAAAGTACACACTGTTAAAGGCGCTCCAAACCTTAGATGTTCCCAAAAAGTTAGCTTGTAACCTAAATCCGCAGCAGCTTCTACAACTATCAAGTTGGCAACTGAACCAAACAAAGTTAGATTCCCTGCCAAAGTTGATCCGGCTGCCAACAAAAGCCAATACTTAGTGTCACCTGGAGGAACCAGGGGATGCAGCAGAAGTACAGCAGGCACATTAGAAATTAAGTTAGATAAGACAACAGTTACACCCAAAAAACTCGCAGTAGAGTTGATTGCATGGGTAAATGGCTGAAGCAAATTCAGCTTTTGCGTGACTCGCGTCAGGATAAATAATCCAGAAAACATTACCAGCAGGTTCCAATCCACCTTTTGCAAAATGCGCTGGGGTTTAACCCGCCGAGTGATTAGCAATAAACTAGCAGCAACTAAAGCAGACTGCGCTAAGGGTAAGCCGATAGGGTTCATCCGTTACTTTTATGGAGAATTAATAGAAAAGTGCCAGTTTAATAAACTGCGTAATCGAAAATTGCTAAAATTACGAAAGCCATACCCAAGTCTTTTAATTAACTTGAGTTTATTATTAATTCCTTCTACAGTACCACTGGTAGTTCTGCCATCAAAATAACCGACTATTTCCCCAAACCATCTCACCATTGTCCCTAGACTTTTCGGAAAGTATGAACGTGCATCATACATCCAATCTAATAATTGTGTTATGCTATCTCCCCAAGATTTAGTGGTTTCAAATATCTGGCGGAATTGTTCTTTAAG
>NZ_WBKL01000193.1:0-415 GCF_015714705.1 Nostoc sp. NZL
TCATCGTCAAAGCTTGGATGTACAAAGGTTCAGCTTCACTGTATCTTCCCTGTGAATCGTAGAGTAATGCCAAATTGTTCAGGCAAGTTGCCACAGCGGGGTGTTTATCTCCCAACAAGCGTTTTATCATGTCCAGAGATTGGATGTACAAAGGTTCGGCATCGCTGTACCTTCCCTGTGAACGGTAGAGTTCTGCCAAATTGTTCAGGCTAGTTGCCACAGAAGGGTGTTCATCTCCCAGAAAGTGTTTTCTCATCGTCAAAGCTTGGATGTACAAAGGTTCAGCTTCACTGTATCTTCCCTGTGAATCGTAGAGTGCTGCCAAATTATTCAGGCTAGTTGCCACAGAGGGGTGTTCATCCCCAAGCAGGCGTTTTGTCATTTCCAAAGCTTGGATATACAAAGGTTCGGCATC
>NZ_WBKL01000138.1:0-50324 GCF_015714705.1 Nostoc sp. NZL
AAGGGGACAAGGGGACAAGGGGAATAACCATGCCCCATTCTCCATCACTAATGACTAATAACTAATGACTAAAAAATGAACTTTATATCAATTTTCTATGGGCTGTTCTTGTTGAGTGTGCTAGGAATTTATTGGTCTTTAGCACAACAGAAATTGCGATTGTGGACGTTGCTAATTGCCAGTTTGGTTTTCTACGCATCTTTGCATATCCAGTACATACCCTTACTATTAGCATTGACGTTTATTAATTTCCGTGTGGGGCTAGAGATTGGTAAAAATACATCACCGGGAAAACATTCTCTTGACTGGCAAATTTCTAATGAAGAGTGGCAATTTGCCCAAGGTGACTGGAATCGTCGTCGTCTAAAACTTTTGTGGTTGGGGATAATTATAAATGTTTTACTGTTATTAGGTTTTAAGTATTTTACCCCTTTAATCAAGTTTGTTTTTCATGTGCAAACAAACTCACCAGATAGCTCTTTTAAGTTGATTGCACCCTTAGGAATTTCATTTTTTACCTTTGAATGCATTGCCTATTTAATAGATGTCTATCGTGGTGCTCCTGCTACTGAGCAGTTTCTCAAATTTGCCACCTATAAATTATTCTTCGTCAAACTTATTTCAGGCCCAATTACGCGCTACCACAACTTAGCAAATCAATTTAATACACTAGACTTCCCCAGTAGCGATAGAGTAGCTGAGGCGCTGTGGTTAATTGCTAGGGGCGCAGTCAAAAAAGGTATTTTGGCAGACCACCTTGGTATTTTTGTCGATTTATGTTTTGGTAACCTACAACGGGCAGGTAGTACCGATCTGTGGTTAGCTACATTCGCCTACGGTTTGCAGTTATATCTAGATTTCAACGGTTACGTAGACATTGCCCGTGGTAGTGCTATGCTTTTCGGCTTGGTTCTACCTGAGAATTTCGACTTTCCTTACTTCAGCACCAATATTTCAGAATTTTGGCGGCGCTGGCACATGACTCTAGGAGATTGGCTACGTAATTATGTCTACTTTCCTTTGGGTGGTTCCCGTCGGGGTTTAGTCCGTACCTGCTGGAATTTATTTCTTGTGATGCTAATCGCTGGTATCTGGCACGGTGCTGCCTTGGGCTATGTAGTTTGGGGAATATTCCACGGGTTAGCCTTGGTGGTTCATCGACTTACAGATACTATGAGCGATCGCTTTGAAAATCTAGAACAATTCTGGCAAAATCCTCTGGGTATCTTTGTCGCTTGGTTCTTGACCCAACTGATGGTTTTTACCTCTTGGATTTGGTTCCGCCTACCTAATCTCCAAGACTCTTCTTTGGTAATTCGGCATCTTTGGGGTTACCCTGCTGACGCGCAGTTTGCTCAAAAGGTTTATGTAGATGCTTTAAATATGAGCCAATACCAACTCACTTGGATACTTCTAACTTTAGGTGCCCTGATGGCTATAGTCTATGCCTTCAACCGAATGCTGAAGTTAGAGTTTAACTGGCCTCTTAAGCTTGTCTTCGTCCCCCTATGTTTCTACGCTGTTTGGTTATTAGCTCCAGAAGGCAGTTTGCCCTACATCTACTTTGATTTTTAAGTTTCTACAAACAATTAAACAGAAACATAAGACAACTTACAACTTATTATTTCGTTACAAATCAACAAAACTTAAAATTTTTCCAGCGGGCTATTTGTAAAGGAATGTAAAGAGAAAGAACTAGGCGATCGCGTCATTGAAACTTATATCTAGTTTCGTATTGAAAGGGCTTACAAAGCTTCAATTCATTACTTTTATCACTATTGTTTATAGTATGAAAACTTTACAGTTCGATGAGCTTTTTAAAGTATTCTGTTACAGAATATTAAGTCAAAGATCGCCTCAAAGTAAATTCATGTAGACTGTGTTTCAACAGGCAAAAAATAAATCTGCTTGTTCCATATTTAACAACCCATAGCACTTATAAAACAATGACCACAACCTTACAACGGCGCTCCGGCGCTAACGTATGGGATCGCTTTTGCGAGTGGATCACCAGCACTGACAACCGCATATATGTTGGTTGGTTTGGTGTACTGATGATCCCAACCCTGCTAGCTGCTACTGCTTGCTTCGTAATCGCCTTTATTGCAGCACCTCCAGTAGACATCGATGGTATCCGCGAACCAGTTGCAGGTTCCTTGATCTACGGAAACAACATCATCTCTGGTGCAGTTGTTCCTTCCTCCAACGCCATCGGCTTGCACTTCTACCCAATTTGGGAAGCTGCTTCCTTAGATGAGTGGTTGTACAACGGTGGCCCCTACCAATTGGTAGTTTTCCACTTCTTGATCGGTTGCGCTTGCTACCTAGGTCGTCAGTGGGAACTTTCTTACCGCTTAGGTATGCGTCCTTGGATCTGCGTCGCTTACAGCGCACCTTTGGCTTCCGCTACCGCAGTATTCTTGATCTACCCAATCGGTCAAGGTTCATTCTCAGATGGTATGCCTTTGGGTATCTCTGGAACCTTCAACTTCATGATTGTGTTCCAAGCAGAACACAACATCTTGATGCACCCCTTCCACATGTTAGGTGTGGCTGGTGTATTCGGCGGTTCCTTGTTCTCTGCAATGCACGGTTCACTAGTAACCTCTTCTTTGGTGCGTGAAACCACCGAAACCGAATCACAAAACTACGGTTACAAATTCGGTCAAGAAGAAGAAACCTACAACATCGTTGCAGCCCACGGCTACTTCGGTCGTCTAATCTTCCAATACGCTTCCTTCAACAACAGCCGTTCACTGCACTTCTTCCTAGCAGCTTGGCCTGTCGTCGGTATCTGGTTCACCGCTTTGGGTATCAGCACGATGGCATTCAACCTGAACGGTTTCAACTTCAACCAATCAGTAATTGATTCCCAAGGTCGCGTTATCAGCACCTGGGCAGACGTAATCAACCGCGCTAACTTGGGTATGGAAGTAATGCACGAGCGTAACGCTCACAACTTCCCCCTAGACTTAGCTGCTGGTGAAGTTACTCCTGTAGCAATGACTGCTCCTGCTATCAACGGTTAATTCTGAAGATTAGCTAAATAAAAAGCGCCTTCCAGAAATGGAGGGCGCTTTTTTGTTGTAATTATTTTAAAACGGAGCGTTTAATAAATCCTGTACTAGATTTTGTTCTATGGCGTATTAAATAAGAAAGATTTTTGAAGCTTGTCGTACTCCTATGAGAAAGCAAGCTATGTGCAGCAGCTACCACACGAGAAAACATGGCGCTTCACTATGTTAGATTCAAGCTACAACTCCTGCGGATGAGGAATTAGGTAATGGCGGCTTCTGTGGAACATGGCTTCAATAATAGCGCTTTTATCCCTCCTTTAGAAAGTGGCGATCGCTTAACCCGCCACGAATTCGAGCGTCGTTATACAGCAATGCCCGATAAAAAAGCAGAATTAATCGAAGGAGTCGTTTACGTGGCATCACCCCTGCGTTTTAGAAGTCATGGTTTACCTCATGGAAACTTAATTGTCTGGTTAGGAAATTACAAAGTTTCCACCCCAGGGGTAGAGTTAGGCGACAATGCTACTGTGCGCTTGGATTTAGACAATGAACCACAGCCTGATGTTTTGCTGTTGATAGATAAACCAGCCAGGGGACAGGCACAAATAAGTGAAGATGATTACGTAGAAGGTGCACCGGAATTAGTAGCAGAAGTAGCAGCCAGTAGTGCATCTATTGATTTGTACGACAAAAAACGCGCCTACCGTCGCAACGGAGTGCAGGAATATATAGTTTGGCAGACTTTAGAGAATAAACTCGACTGGTTCTGTTTGCAGAATGGGGAATATTTGCCACTGGTGGCAGATGCAGATGGTGTGATTAAAAGTAGGGTATTTCCAGGTTTGTGGTTAGCTGTCACCTCACTAATTACAGGAGACATGACGAAAGTTTTAGCAGTACTGCAACAAGGGTTAAATTCAACAGAACATGCTGAGTTTGTTGAGAATTTAACTTAGCAAAACTTAAAAATAATATCTTGAAAAATACAAATTATTAATGTAAAACCTGATATTAGGAGCCGGGAAAGTTTTCCTTTTTTTCATACAGTCTCCCTGAGGAAGTTAGCTAAAAGCATTTGTGGTGTGATGTAATTCCAGAGAGTCCCGGCTATTAGGGAGAAGGTATTTGGCGAAAGCTTTTGAAAACAGCTTGATTCTCAATTCCTGAAAATTAGGAAAGTTTGTTGTCAGCGATTTATAAACAACACAGTTATGACCACAACTCTAGGAAGAAGAGAAAGCGGCAACCTGTGGGATCGTTTTTGTCAATGGATTACTAGCACCGACAATCGGCTTTATATCGGCTGGTTCGGCGTTTTAATGATTCCTACCCTATTGACCGCTACCATCTGTTTCATTATTGCCTTTATTACTGCACCACCTGTCGATATTGACGGCATTCGGGAGCCAGTTTCTGGTTCTTTATTATACGGCAATAACATTATCACTGGTGCTGTTGTACCCACATCTAATGCCATTGGTTTGCACTTTTACCCAATTTGGGAAGCCGCTTCAATGGATGAATGGCTCTACAACGGCGGCCCTTATCAGCTCATTGTCTTGCACTTTTTGATTGGTATCTTCTGCTGGCTCGGTCGGCAATGGGAGTTAAGCTATCGTCTGGGAATGCGTCCTTGGATTTGTGTGGCTTACTCTGCTCCCGTAGCTGCTGCGACTTCGGTTTTTTTAATTTACCCAATTGGTCAAGGTAGCTTTTCTGACGGAATGCCTCTGGGAATTAGCGGCACGTTTAACTTCATGTTCGTGTTTCAAGCCGAGCATAACATCCTCATGCACCCATTCCATCAACTGGGCGTAGCGGCGGTGTTCGGTGGTGCGTTTTTCTGCGCGATGCACGGTTCTTTGGTGACTTCTTCTTTAGTTAGGGAGACCACTGAAAGTGAATCTCAAAACTACGGATACAAGTTTGGACAAGAACAAGAAACCTATAGCATTGTGGCGGCTCATGGTTACTTTGGGCGGTTAATCTGGCAATATGCCAGCTTTAACAACTCGCGTTCCTTGCACTTTTTCTTGGCTGCTTGGCCTGTAGTTGGTATCTGGTTGACGGCATTGGGCATCAGTACGATGGCGTTCAACCTCAACGGGTTCAACTTTAACCAATCAATTCTTGATTCCAAAGGTCGTGTAATTAATACATGGGCAGATGTGCTAAACCGCGCCAATTTAGGTATAGAAGTAATGCACGAGCGGAATGCTCACAACTTCCCCCTAGATTTGGCTGCTGGTGAGGCAGTACCTGTGGCTTTGCAAGCGCCTGTAATTTATAGCTAATACTTAAGTCTTAGCGAAATCAAAACCGCTCTCTGGAAACAGAGGGTGGTTTTTCGTATGTCTAAACCAATACGCTTGGGTTAAGGGCTACTGGCAAAAATTTTGGGTTTTTGAGACGCGATAAATCGCCGTCTCTATTTTTGGTCTTATCTGAACTGTATTGATGTCTAAACAGGTGCTTCAGTGAACTTATATTTACTTAAATTTCTGCTCTTTTGGTACGGGATATCCTCTATACTCAAAAATATTTTTAATTACGCCACATATCTTAAAAACTTCAGGAAGCGTGAAGATTACTATGAAACTCGGTTTCTTTGCTCATATACTGAGTACCATTGCGATCGCACTTGGTTCTACTGCCACTCTAATTCAACCTGGCTATACGCAGGATAATAAGTTTTACTGTGGAATGAGTGGAGGTGTTCCAGCAACACTAGTTCGGACTTCCAGAGGAAACATTCCAGTAATTCGCTGGGTTGACGATTCTTTTCCCCCACCTTGGACTCCCCAACAGCGCTGTGAAGAAATATCTGCCAGATTCCAACGTTTCTACGGCAATGGGACTCTAAATTTCGTCAGGGCAGGAAAACTCAGCAATCAACCTGTATTGTGTGTTGCCAGTTACAAAGGTGGTTCTTGTCTGCCTAACGGAGTGCTAGTAACATTGAAAGTCGGTACTAATGCCCCGCTGACACTACAAAGGTTATTAGATCGTCAAGGTTCGGGTGGCGGCAGACCAATTAACCTGAGCGGTGGCGATAGTAAAGAATTGTTCTCCTACTACCAAGAGGCGGCTTACCTGGATGTAACCAAGTTCATCTCTCAGGTAGAAAGTTCAGGGCAACGCGAATCCTGTCCAGCAGGAAAACCGGCTTGGGAATGTTGAGTAAATCGCAATCTGAACGAACATGGATTGGCGCTTAATGATGCTGATTGCCTGTATTGGCAGTTTATCTATTTCACCGCTAGGCTCAAAACCAAATGTTAGGGCTTTAGATACAAAAAGTTCAACCCAAGGTTCTGCCAAGCAAGTGCAACAACTAGCTGAGTTGATCGCAGTCAAAGTCCTATCAAAAGACTTTTTGGGATCGGGGATTCTGATTCACAAAAAAGGGTCGGTTTATCAGGTGCTTACCAATGCCCACGTACTCAGGTCGGGTAACCCACCTTATCAGATTCAAACTCCTGATGGCTTAATCTATGCGGCTGATTTGTCCAAGATGAGCAATCGCTCTGTTCCTTTCTATTTTAAGGGTAACGATTTAGCTGTATTACAGTTTCGCAGTCCCAAAATTAGCTATACAGTTGCATCTCTCGGCCATGCATCCACTTTGAGTGTAGGAAATGAAGTTTTTGCTGCTGGGTTTCCGTTTGACAGCCAAGGCATCCAAGATACGGGATTTGTTTTCCGCAGAGGTCAAGTTTCTCTAGTGCTAGACAAAGCCTTGGAGGGCGGGTATCGGATTGGGTATACCAATGATATTGTCAAAGGTATGAGTGGAGGCCCACTGCTAAATCGTGCAGGTCAGCTTGTGGCTATTAACGGAAGACATGCTGAACCTCTATGGGGTGAGCCATACATATATCAAGATGGAACACAGCCCGAACCACCCCTGCTCGAACAGATGAGCAAGTATAGCTGGGGTATTCCGATTGAAGAGTTTATGCAGATGGTATCACCATCATTTACAAATAATTATTCTGATACAGATATTCAGGCAGAGGTGAGGCGATGAATTTTACTCGTAGTCTTTCGGCAATACTTGTTGGTGCAGCTGTGGTATTGCTGAAACCTCAAGTTGCCTTATCCTTAACTCCGGTAGAGGTTAACAATATTGCTCAAACAGTTACTGTTCGCATTGATGGAGATGGTGTCGGTTCTGGAGTAATTTTTGAACGTAAAGGTGAAACTTACTTTGTCCTCACCAATCGACATGTAGTGTCCAGAGACGGAAGATATGAGATTCATACCCAAGATGGCGGTAAGTATCCCGTTTATTACAGCAAAGAATTGCCGGGATTAGATTTGGCCGTGTTGCAATTCAACAGTAATAAAAGTTATCCGATCGCTAATTTAGGCAACTCTGACCAAATTAGAGAAGGAATGACGGTTTATGTGGTGGGTTGGGCCGACCGTTTACCAGGTATTGATGAACGCAGCTATCAATTTACTAATGGCAACATTCGCAGTCGCCTGAAAAACCCAGATGAAGGCTATGCCTTGGTTTACAATAACGAGGCGCTTCCTGGGATGAGTGGCGGCCCAGTGTTAGACGAGAATGGACGTTTAGTAGGGATTAATGGGCGAGCTACACAACCAGAAGAGAAGACAGGTACTGTTTTAAGGTTGGGAATTCCGATTAATACCTTTTTGGCAGCCAGAAATAATGTACAACCAGTAACAGCGAGTTCACCAACTCCGGCACCAAAACCAGGTGGTAAACCCAATATAGCTACAGCTGGACAATCAAATACTACAGAAAAACCAGCCCCTAAACGACAACAAAATGCTGAAGACTTCATCAGCTTGGGGGGGGCTAAAGCCGATAAAGGAGATTATAAAGGAGCGATCGCTAATTACAACCAAGCCCTACAAATTAATTCCAACAATCCTGATGCTTACTTCCGACGGGGTGCAGCCTACAATGAACTAAAAGATTACCCAGCAGCTTTTAAAGACTTTGAACAGGTAATTCGCCTCACTCCCAAAAATGCAATTGCTTATGCCTACCGAGGTTTTGTCCGCGCTCAACTAAAAGACTATCAGGGTTCGCTTGCCGATGCTGACAAAGCCATTAGCCTCAACAACGATCCCAAATCTCGTACTTCTGCCCTTAGCTACGCTGTTCGGGGTACAGCTAATTTAGGTTTAAATGACTATCAACGAGCGCTTGCCGATATCGACCAAGTAATACAGCGGCTACCTAACCAACCCGAACCTTACGGTTTACGGGGTATAGTACGCACGGTGCTGAAAGACTATAAACTAGCGATCGCCGATTATAATCAAGCACTGAGTTTTTTAGAGTTCTCCGGGATTGGGATTCGGCTCAATAACGAACAAAATCAGGGACTAATAATTGAACAGGTTAACGACAACTCTCCGGCCTCAAAAGTGGGCGTGAAAGTTGGCGATCGGATTTTGGCAATTGATGGTAAACCCACTATCAAGATGAAAGTGGAAGATGCTACTAAGCTGATTCGCGGTGAGGAGGGTAGTACAATTACCTTGCGAATTAAACGCCAAGGTAGAAGTGACTTTGACCTCAAGGTAAACCGGATATTGATTAGCGATCCCAAAGCTGCGGAAATATACAAAAACCGGGCTATTGCCCGCGCTGGGTTGGAAGATAAACAAGGAGCGATCGCGGATTTGCAAAAAGCCGCAGATTTATATCAGAGGCAAGGAAAAAAAGCAGAATCCCAAACTGTACTCAACTCTCTCAGAGAACTACAAAATATTCCATCAACTTCACAACCACCTACCCCATCAAACCAAGCAGAGCCTGAGACAATTATTGCCACTGCCAACGAGGCAATTGTACGAAATCCTAAAGATGCCAATGCCTATACTAGAAGGGCATCTGGGCGCTATCAGCAAGGAGACAAACAAAAAGCATTAGAGGATTTAAACCAAGCTACTCGCTTCAATCCCAAACATTCCCTAGCTTGGTTTTTTCGCGGTGGCGTATTACAGGAATTGGGACGAAACGAAGAGGCGGTTACTTCCTATAACCAGGCAATTGAAGCTAACAGTGAATGGGGTAAGACCAGTGTTGCTGATGTGTATTTCAGCCGAGCAAATCTTTACTCTGATAGCGGAGACTATCGACGAGCGATCGCAGATTATAACCAAGTACTTCGCCTGAATCCTAAAAATGCTGTAGCCTATGCCTTACGAGGTTTGAATCACCAGCGTCGGGGAGACAATCAAGCAGCAATCAAGGATTTTAACTCCGCAGTTCAGATCGACCCTAATAATGCTGTTGCTTACTTCGCACGGGGTATTAGCTACCATTTCCAGGGAGACTATCAGGGGGCACTTGCTGCTTATGAAAAAGCAACTGTCCAGGATGCTAAATTAATAGCAGCTGTTAACAACCTGGGGCTAATCAAATATGAACTCCAAGATATTGAAGGAGCCATCCGTCAGTTTCAGGCTTCTATTAAGATTGACAGCAAATCCGCAGAACCTCAACTAGCCTTGGCAACAGCATTATATGTTAAAGGCGATCGCGAACAAGCTCTAGAATTAGCAAAAGCCGCTCTGCGCTTAGACAAAAGGTTTGCTGATTTAGACGTTCTCAAGAAAAATCTTTGGGGCGATCGCATCTTAGCAGACGTACAAAAGCTCCTACAGAATCCGCAAATTCGAGCGTTACCATCTCGTCGATAAAGAGTGCTGATTACTGAGTTAGGAGTTAGGAGTTAGGAGTTAGGAGTTGGGATTTAGAATTTTCTCTCCCTGCTCCCTTGCTCCCGCTCTCTGCCCTTTTAGGAAATTAGTAAATTTCTAATAAATCAATCATTTGTTCAGCAGTTTTTAATAAATCATCATATTGACTTTCTTCGGCTGCATAAGTAATTATGTAGGCTTTATTGTTGTTTAAAGTCCAAACTGCTTTCCGTTTTATAGTATATTTATCTTCTTTACCGGAATAAACTACTTCATGTGCTGGGCGATTTGCTAGCTGAGTTAAACGTGATTTATCAATTTTTGCATCCGCCAGAAACTGCGTTATTTCATTAACTCTTGAGCTAGTATATTCATCCAATGAAATAGGTTGTTTTAAATCTTCAATTTCTACAGTCAGGTTGCTTTGATAAGGCTTGTCTACATTTTTTTGAGGTGACCAAAATCTAGCTACATCTGTCGTAGTTGTGTTGTTTTGTTCTATTTTTTCGATTGACCAAGTTTGAGGATATTTTATTTTAATTCCATAAGCAAGATTTTCGTAAATCAAGGAATTTGTTACAAGTGATGGCTCTTGTGAGGTTGAGCTAAATATTTGTTGTAATTTTGGAATCACCAGCACAGTCATAGAAAAGATGATCGCTAACACTGTCAAAGCTAGGGTGATTTTCTTAGTTTTTGACCACTGTTTATTATTTATAGTTAAGTTTGTCAGTGCTTGTAAAGCTGTAGGTGCTGACTGGTAGCGTTGACCAAAATGGTATTTCACCATCCGATCTAAAATGTCTGCTAGTTGAGGACTGACTTGGGCTTGGTTACGCCAAATAAATTCTAATGTTTTCGGGTCAATTGGTAGTTTGAGAGGGAAAATACCAGTCAGTGCTTGAATTCCAATCATTCCCACAGCGTAAATATCGCTGCAAAGTTGTGGCTGTCCGTTATATTGTTCGCTAGGCATATAACCAGGAGTGCCAACGGCCACTGTTCTTCCCTGATTATTAGCCATTAAGGTGCTGATTTCTTTTACTGCCCCAAAGTCAATTAAAAAAAGCTTGCCATCAGCAGCACGTCTGATTAAATTGGCAGGTTTGATATCGCGGTGAATAACGTTCTGTTGATGGACAAACTCTAATATTTTCAATATGTCCCATAAAAAAGCAATTACTTTCTCTTGACTCCATTGTTGACCAGGTTTTAATTCTGTGCTTAGGTCATCACCCTGTACGTATTCTTGAACTAAATAAAATTCTTGATTTTCTTCAAAGTGAGCCAACAGTCGCGGTATTTGCTCGTGGTTGCCTAACCTATAAAGAACATCCGCCTCCGTATCGAATAACCGCATTGCTTGTTGCAAAGCTTGCGGGTTAGTAAATTGAGGCTTGAACTGCTTGACAACGCAATGAGGATTACGAGGTAAATCCATATCTTCAGCCAGATAAGTCTCCCCAAACCCTCCCTGTCCCAATTTTCTGACGATTTTGTAGCGCCCTCGGAGCATTGTTCCTAGCATTAAATTCACCTAGGCTCTTGTCACCTATCACTCATCGAATGATTGATACTGATTTTCTCACAGAATTTAACATAGAGTCCAAAACTACAAGCTTTAGTCAGTTCAAGGGTGTATGATCAGGAACGAAAATAGGTTCTGGGTTGGAGTTGTGAGAGGTTATTTTCTAAAAATATTGTGTGCTTTTGATTACATTTAATAAAATATTACTCGTTATATATGAGTAAAATATTGATTTTAGATTTCCAGCGGGTTTTTACTAAGCAATTCAATATAAAATCTAAAACTTAAAATCCAAAATAAACATGGCAGACCTAACTCCGAATTCTAGTTTTAGTTTGACACTGCGCTTGCAGATTCCCAATCGTGTAGGAATGTTAGCGTCAGTAACCCAGGCGATCGCAACCACTGGTGGTAATCTTGGTCAAATTGATTTAATCGAGCAAAGCCGCAAAGAGTCTACCCGCGATATTACCGTTGATGCTGCTAGTACCGAACATGCTGAAACCATTGTGCAAGCAGTAAAAGCATTGCCAGACATCAAGCTACTCAGCGTCTACGATCGCACCTTTAATTTGCATCGTGGTGGCAAAATCAGCATTACTAGCAGAATTCCCCTGAAGAGTGTGTCTGATTTAGCAATGGCTTACACACCCGGAGTTGGTCGAATTTGTACTGCGATCGCTCAAGATCCAGAGGAAGTTTACAAGTTAACCATCAAACAAAACACTGTTGCCATTGTTACCGATGGTAGTGCCGTTTTGGGTTTGGGAAATCTCGGCCCAGCGGCTGCTCTCCCAGTCATGGAAGGCAAAGCAATGCTGTTCAAGGAATTTGCGGGGCTAGATGCTTTTCCGATTTGTCTGGCCACTCAAGATACAGAAGAAATTATCCAGACAGTCAAGAATATCGCTCCAGTTTTTGGGGGTGTGAATTTAGAGGATATCGCTGCACCTCGCTGCTTTGAAATTGAAAAGAGATTACGCCAAGAGTTAGATATCCCCGTTTTTCATGATGACCAGCATGGTACAGCAATTGTCACCTTGGCAGCATTGTTTAATTCCCTAAAACTGGTACATAAGTCAATGGCGGAAATCCGCATCGTGATTAATGGTGCTGGGGCGGCTGGAGTAGCGATCGCTCGGTTACTGCGGAAAGCTGGCGCAGAAAAAATCTGGATGTGCGACTCTAAAGGAATTATCTCTACCAGTCGCACCGATTTGACAGAAGAAAAACTCGAATTTGCCGTGAAAGCTCAAGGTACATTAGCGGGTGCAATGCAAGGGGCAGATGTCTTTATTGGAGTCAGCGCACCGGGAGTTTTGACACCAGAAATGGTGCATTCGATGGCGAAAGACGCAATTGTGTTTGCAATGGCGAATCCCATTCCAGAGATTCAGCCAGAATTAATCAGTAAAGATGTGGCTGTGATTGCTACCGGTCGCAGTGATTACCCGAATCAAATCAATAACGTTTTAGCTTTTCCTGGGGTATTCCGTGGTGCTTTAGATTGTCGGGCCCATACAATTACCACCACAATGTACCTAGAAGCTGCAAGTGCGATCGCTTCTTTAGTCAAGCCTTCAGACTTGAATCGGGAACATATTATTCCTTCTGTCTTTGATGAGCGTGTCGTCACTGCTGTTGCTGCTGCTGTACAACAAGCCGCACGTCAAGAAGGTATCGCTCGGAATTAATTACCTAAAAGAATTACTCTTACGGGATGGGCATCTCACCCGTCCCTGAACTTGGGAGCAATGCGATTTTGTGAGGTGAGGCAGGAGGCAGAGGGCAGGAGGCAGGAGGCAGAGGGCAGGAGGCAGGAGGCAAGAGACAGAAGGGTTTCAAGACTTAATCTTTTGAATACTTGACACTAAAATTCCTTGAAACCTATCGACTTCTTCCAAAACAGGAGTAAATAGTTCAGGCGATGCTAATCCGACTTCCTTAGAAATAATCAATTGAGTATCAAGTTCTCGAAGCGAACCTAAAGCAATGTGTAGAAATTGGATATATTCGTTCTGCGTCCGTCTTCCATAACCTTCAGCTATATTTGATGGCACGGAAACTGCCGAGCGTCTAATCTGGCTAGTTAATCCGTAAAGTTCAGATTTCGGGAATTTTTCGGTAAGTCGATAGCAGTTAATGGCAAGCTTGACACCACGCTGCCAAATAAATTGTTCTCTGTAACTCATGGCGCAAGAAGTTTGAAGTAGGAAGTTGGGAGAAATTACATCATTATACACCTCCTGCCCCCTGCCCCCTGCCTCCTGCCTCCTGCCTCCTGCCTTGAACGCAGAATTCTCACAAAATCGCGTTGCTCCCCCTGAACTTTTAGGCTGCAATCAATTTGCGCTATGAACTGATGTTAAACAGATAAGAATTGATGCATGATTGGTGATTAGATGAGTTGGGGCTACCAATTTAGGAGCAAAGTCACACATCTAAAACACCACTACTTTGTCAACTGTTTGCAATGAAGTATCAAGTTGGGGACGAGTTTTTACAAGAACTGCCACTGATTTTAGGGGGGCCAATCCTCAAACATACTGAGCCAGATTCAGTGACGGTATGGATGGCACTGAAACAGTCTTGTCAGGTAGAACTTAAGATTTATGACACAACAAATGATGGTAAAGCGCTAGGAAATTGTTTATTAGAGGGGAAACGCTCTACCGTTGCTCTGGGTAAGTATCTTCATGTACTTGCGATCACGGCTTGGTCTACAGTTGGACATCACCTAACTAGCCATTGCATCTATGCATACGAC
Organism: Nostoc sp. NZL; assembly: GCF_015714705.1. Lineage (NCBI taxonomy): Bacteria > Bacillati > Cyanobacteriota > Cyanophyceae > Nostocales > Nostocaceae > Nostoc > Nostoc sp. NZL. The sequence continues at coordinate 14,003 of NZ_WBKL01000138.1, forward strand.
CTCCAATTTACTGTTGCTGACCAAAAGCAAACTCTGCAACAAGCATTATGCTCAAACTCCTTTCCTACAGTCAGCATCAGCTACTTTGAGCATCAAAAACCAACCTTTGTTCTGCCGCCAAACCATCTTCAAGATTTGCAAATTATCCATGCTTCCTGCCGTAAACCTCATGGTCATGGGTTTGATGCACTGCCGATTCTTGACAGTTTGATTGAGGCTTCAGCTAATCAACCCCAACACCGCCCCCACCAGCTATTCCTTACCGGAGATCAAATTTACGGCGACGATGTAGCAGAACCATCCTTGTGGGTTGCCAGTACCCTTGGTGATGCCCTCTTGGGTTGGGAAGAACAACTTCCTGTGAATGGAGTATACTGCACTCCCCAGCAGCTACCCCCCGGACAGCGGGCTGATGTTGCGACAAATCAAGCAGGTTTGACCGCAGGATTACATAATAAATCTGATAAAGTTAACAGTCATCTTTTCAGCCTGGGTGAGTACTACGCTACTTATTTACTAGCTTGGTCACCAGTGTGCTGGCCGGTTGCATTTCCCAAAGGACACCAAGTAATGCGCGATCGCCATGCTATCAAAGACTGGAATCGAGCAGTGCGGCATTTGCGCCAATTCATTTATACGCTTTGGAAAGTGCGCCGCGCCCTTGCCAATATTCCCATGTACACCATCTTTGATGACCATGATGTTAGTGATGACTGGAATTTAAACCAAGCTTGGTGTTTGCGAGTGCTGGGGCGTCCCTTGGGGCGAAGAATAGTCCAAAATGCATTATTAGCCTACACGGTTTTTCAAGGGTGGGGCAATACGCCAAAGCAATTTACAGAAGGTCAATCCGGTGAAAAGCTGTTGGCGGCTGCCCAAGCTTGGTCAGCTTCCCAAGGGAAGGATGCAAAGGCTGATCAGGCGATCGCTCGTTATGTAGGTATGCCAGCCAACGATACCCACACAGATTTACCTATTTTAGTCCGAGACGGTCCAGTATTCATTTTGGATCGACATCCTGAAGCAATCACTTGGCACTACATAGTTCGGAGCAATTGCCATGAAGTAATCGTGTTGGATACACGAACTTGGCGGGGTTATCCAGCCGATCAAAAAGCGATCGCACCGCCGATGCTGCTGTGTCCAAAAGCTTTTGAGCAACAACTAGTTTTACCTTTACAAGAAATAGCGGAACAAACTCAGATTCAAACTACGTTTGTGATTGCGCCCACAAATGTATTTGGATTACAAGTGATAGATTGGATTCACCACTGGCATTTGCAACGCGAAAAAGTTTTTTCAACCGATGTTGGAGATGCTTGGAACATCAATGTTGAAGCACTGGCGAAATTCCTAACCACCTTGTTTGAGGAACGTCAACAAGTCGTTATTCTATCCGGGGATATTCACTACAGTTCGGTTGCTCACTTATCTTATGCACGCACTCATTCCAAATTACAATCTGTCTTGGTGCAGTTAACCGCTAGTGCATTGAAGAATGAAGAGATTTTGACGCGGCTTATTCATACACGATTGAAAGATTGGCTACTACCAGAAAAGGTGCGACATTGGATAGGGTGGAGTAATCCACCCAATATGGTAGAAATTTCAGAGAAACAATTACACCATAATCGCCAGATTCTGACTAATTCTGACTGGCATTGTGTGCTGGAGTGGATACCTCGAAACAGTGTTCAGACTTCTGCCTACACAGCAGATATATTATCGTTGATAGCTCCCTGGAAACGAGCCGAAAATGCCAAATGGAAATGGTTACAACCCCTGATGTTTTGGAAATCTCGTTGTATTCAGGAGGGGCGAGAAGTAGTTGGATTTAATAATTTAGCTCTGGTTCACTTTGAGTTAGCAGATGGAAGTAGTTCTGGCAAAGTTATTCAAGATTTGTACTGGTTTTCTTCTTGGTATCCAACCCAAGTTGTTTATAGCCGTTTTGAGAGCCAGTTAACGCCCAATCAGTCATTGTTACGATGACAAGCTTTGCGATCATCGGAAAAAAACTCTGTTACCAAAATTGTTACGAGTGTGTTCTTGTTGGGCAGCTAATTTATCATGATATATAGTTAAACTCCTCATACCACACTGAAAGCCGTGAAACATCATGTTTTGCGGTTTTTCCCTTTTCAAGAATGAGATAGGGACGTTAACGCGATGTCTAAGACGGGCTACGCCTACGCAGTTTTCCCCCAGACATAACTTTGTGTCCACACTCTTGCGCTAAAGTTGCAAATGAACGTGCATCTAAAGCCAGGAGGAAAGAGTTGTGAAAGCAGTCTTGATGACAGCAGCTGGCAGTCCAGAAGTTCTGCAAGTACAGGAAGTGCCAAACCCTGCTATTCCCGTAGGTAATACTGAACTTTTAGTGCGTTTGGTGGCGGCTGGCGTTAACCCCATTGATACTAAACTTCGTAGCCGGGGCACTTTCTACCCCGATCGCACGCCGACAATTTTAGGATGTGATGGTGCAGGTGTAGTCGAAGCAGTGGGTGCTAGTGTTCAGCGTTTTCGCCCAGGCGATGAGGTATATTTTTGCTATGGCGGCTTGGGCGCACACCAAGGTAATTATGCTGAATATACCGTTGTGGATGAGCGGTTTGTGGCACGTAAACCCGCGTCTATCTCCTTTGCCGAAGCAGCAGCAGCGCCTTTGGTGTTAATCACTGCCTGGGAAGCTTTATACGAACGGGGACGATTGGAACCTGGGGAACGGGTTTTCATTCATGCGGGTGCTGGTGGTGTCGGTCATGTAGCAATTCAATTGGCGAAACTCAAAGGTGCTACTGTTTCCACCACAGTCAGTTCTGAAGAAAAAGCTAATTTCGTCAAACAACTAGGTGCCGATCATGTAATTTTTTACAAACAAACAGACTTTGTGCAAGCGGTATTAGATTGGACTGGCGGCGAAGGCGTAGACTTGGCTTTTGATACCGTAGGCGGCGAAACCTTTCATAAAACCTTCCCCGCAGTGCGAGTATATGGCGATATTGTGACGATTCTCGAACCAGATGCCAATACTGTTTGGAAAACTGCTAGGCTACGCAATCTCCGCATTGGTTTAGAATTAATGCTGACACCAGCGTTGCTAGGATTAGAAGAAAGCCTCCAGCACCATGCAAAAATTCTCGAACAATGTGCTACCTGGATTGATGAAAGCAAATTAAAAATCCATGTTAGTCACAAATTTCCCTTGAAAGAAGCGGCTAAGGCGCACCAACTAATTGAAAGCGGTTCTGTGACGGGTAAAATTGTTCTACTGATTAGCGACGATTGATCGAACAATTTGCATAATTTATTTTTTAAACGCATAGGCGCTTCTCTACGAGACGCTACGCGAACGCCTTCCCGCAGGGTAGGTACGCAGAGGTTAAACGCAAAGGTACGCAGAGGTGTTTCTTGGCGCTACTCTGCGCTTTCCTTCTCTGCAAGACGCTTTGCGATTGCGCTCCTTTGCGTTTTATCAATTCTCCTCTTCCTCCCTCTACCAACGTGGGCAGCACAGACGCAACCAGAACGCACACCCTTAACTCTGGAATTATTACAAGAACGTCTACGCACACCCACACTCCGCGAAGGCAATTTGACGGTAGATTTGCAGAAGATGGTGATTGATTTGCGCCCAGAAAATACTAGCTTTCGTGATGCCTTTTACCAACTACTACGAAAAGAACTAGGTGCAAAACCTCTAGGTTTAGACCTTAGCTATACTCTGATTTTAGGAGATTTTGTAGGCAGCGATTTGGGTTTAAGAACACCTTTGTATGCCCAAGCGATCGCTGCGATTTTCACCGCCACCGAACAAAAAGAACTAGAGCGTTTGCGCTTCGTTTGTCTGGAGTCACTCACGAACTCTAAAGATTGTCGATCGCTTTTGGGAACAAAGTCAACTCCATCGAGTGAAATTTCCGTTTTTCGTGGTGTCTTGACACTGGTGCAAACTCGTTTCAATGGCGAAATGAAGTTCTCTAATACATTCTTTCTTCAGTCTGTAGATGCCCAAGGTGCAACTTTTCTCCAATCCACTAACTGGGCTGAAACTCGATTTGGTCGTCCCGTCAGCTTTAGCGGTGCTAAATTCAAGCAACGAAGCAATTTTCAGGGCAGTATTTTTTTTGAAAAAGCTAATTTTAAACAAACCCAATTTCAGGAACTCGCTGATTTTCAAGGCAGCATCTTTGAAAAGGTTACCAACTTCAACCAAGCAAATTTTAAACAATTGGCTAAATTCAATAGTGGGCAGTGGCAAGAAAATGCTGATTTTTCTGATGTCCGCTTTGCGAATCAAGCCCAGTTTACTAAAGCAAATTTTAATCAGTTCCTCCTTTTAACAGAAGCTACTTTTGAGCAAGCTGTCATATTTCGAGAAGTGGAGTTTAATCAATCAGTAAATTTGCAAGGTGCAAGCATTCTCAATCAAGCAGATTTTAGCGATGCGAGGTTTTCTACAGAAGCTTGTTTAAGCGTACCTAGTTTAACTTTTAACTCTAATCAAGCAAAAATTTTAGGTAATCCTGGTCAGATTGGTAAGATGTTCTGCATCCCTACATTGCAAGGTAATCAAAACATCTTGCGGAATTTAGGACAAAATTTCCGTCAGCAACAACAAGTTGCCGATGCTAATGAACTGGAATACACAAAACAACAACTGCGATTAGTAGAAATGAGCCGCAGTTTGACAGCTACAAATATTAACAGTGCAACTGTTGCAAGTTTGATTAATCTGGGTTTTTCTGCAACTCAAGCCGAAGCGATCGCCCAGCGTCGTCTGATAAAATTATTTCGTAACAGTAGTGAGTTACTCACCTTAGCAGACATCGATTTAGAAAAATACACACAACTAAGCGATCGCTTAATTGTTAGTGAACCTCTTTCCATTGTTGGGTGGTTACTGCAAGCTTGGAGTTGCTTGGGGTTGAGTGTACTGCTGTTGTTGAGCGGCTATGGTACGAATTTTTGGTTAGTGTTTGGCGTGGGAGGAGTTGCGATCGCTTATTTCGGCTTACTGTTTTGGTTAGTAGATCGCTATCGTCGGCTGCATCCTGTACCAATTATTCCTACATCTTATGAAACCATTTCGATATTAGTGAGTTTTAGCGTTTTAGAATTCTTGAGCTTACTAGCCATCTTTCGCAATGCTCAAAAACCTTGGCTGACATTGGGGTGTCTTTTACTTATTATTGTCCCTGTCCCAATGGCTTTATTGATTCGACTTTACCAACAAGGTCGTTATCACAATTTAATGGACGTTTCTTACTTCACAGAAGACGGCACATTTCGCCAGTTACGATTGTTGATTGGACGTTTGCCAGTGATACCAAGGAATCAGACATTTCGGGAACGATATATGCCTCTGTTGTGCGATCGCCGTTGGAACTGGCTCAACTACTATGATTTTAGTCTCAACAACCTAGTTAAATTAGGATTTAACGACATTCGCTTGCGAGACGAACACCTACCTGGCATCATCTCTGCACTAGCTTGGTATCAATGGAGTTTGGGTTTAATTTACATTACTCTGGTTTTGTGGACACTTTCTCGCACAATTCCGGGATTGAATTTGCTGATTTATCTGAAATAATCCCTGCATCTGAACCTTATACCAGTGACTGCGCTATTTATTGCTATCAGCATAGCGGTATAATGTCGAACAAAAGTGATAGAACCCTAGATAAATGCAAATTAAGTAAATATCTAAAAATTTGACAAATTTACCAAAAGATTATTCATTGCAATATAGTATTTTACCTAAATTGAATTTCATTATACAAATATCTTAGTTAATTTCCTTAACTTATTGTCTAAAAACATCTACAACTTTGATAAAAATACCAAAATATTTTGCATTGCCCTTCAAAATGAAATCACATACATTGTTAATGTAAGTAGCATTAATTAAATAATGAATTATCTGCACTTAAAAAGATAACCAAATAATCTAATGGCTACTAACTAGTGTTGCTAACAATAAAGACAAGAAAAAAGTCCTTATAAAGACTTAATTTTGTCTATTTTATGTAGCTATGCTAGCAAGATTTTTATCCCAAGAATAGGAGGCTTAATCCTAATGGCAGATTTGAATAATGGTGGTAGCGATAACTCCTCTACTAGTGGGAACAATCCGCTTAGAGATTCACCCTTCGGTCGTTTGAGTGAAGTTCTCAGTGATGAACAACTCACCAATCTATTCAGTGGTGTTGGAAATGGAGAAGGTGGCGGTAGCCCTATTGGCGGCGGTGGCGGTGGCAGTCAGCCTGATTTACCCTATGGTGGTAATCCTTTCGCTGGCGACAACTTCTGGAATATCTTTGCAGGCGGTGTGAACCCATCCGCAGGCGGTGGTAATCCAGGTAGTGGCAGAGACCCTTTGACTGGTGCTGGTAGCCAGACTGGTACTATTAGCACAACTGAAATACCGGACGGGTTCAGTTTGAGGGTTACTATTGACAAGCTAATTGAATCAAGACTTGACAAGGAACTGGGTGGTGAACAAATCCCATCATTTGGCGGTAGTGGACAAATCCCATCATTTGGTGGTAGTGGACAAATCCCATCATTTGGCGGTAGTGGACAAATCCCATCATTTGGTGGTAGTGGACAAATCCCATCATTTGGCGGTGGTGGACAAATCCCATCATTTGGCGGTGGTGGACAAATCCCATCATTTGGCGGTGGTGGACAAATCCCATCATTTGGCGGTTGATAAATACCGTTCGCTTAATAGAATTCTTGCGAAAACTAACAGATAAATAGAGGAGAACAATAATGAGTTCTTCAGTACATAGTATGCTAGTACAGTTTGGCGCAAATAAACATACCATTCGATAAAACTGAGAAGCGTGTATTATCGGTGATGTGCCTTCTGCATTCTTGTACTAGTTTGCTATTTTACGCCTTTTAACTCTTTACAGATAAGGATTTAAGGAATACTTTCTGTTAGTTTGACAGTAAGATGATTAAAGCCTTTATTTTAGAGATATTTTGGGTTTAGCAAATTCATAATTGGTATAACAGGTGCTGAATACCCCATAATTTTTTTTAAGTAAAAATAGGAGAATTAGTGCCAATGGAAGCGTCTGCTATCAATCCCATTAGTGGTGAAGTTAGCCCCTTAAATGCAGGCGACGGTAGCAACCTGTATAGCGTTAGTTCCTTTGCTGCCAATAACAGTTTCTCTGCTGAAGGCAACCTATTGACAAGTGGTAGCAATCTATTCATAGGTAACGGCAACAATCCCATTCCAGGTGGTGGTATTAACCCGTTTGCAGGCGATGGTGGTAGTAAGCTTCAGCAATTAATATTTGATCGATTAAAGTTAATTTTGGGTGATAGCTTTTTTAAGGATATTGACAACACATTGGCGGGAGGTAGTAACCCGTTTGCAGGTAGTGGTTATCCTATTGCTGGTGGGGCTAACAATCCGTTTGCAGGTAACAGTAATCCTATTACAGGTGCCGCTAGCAATCCATTTGCAGGTAACAGTAATCTTATTGCGGGTGCTGGAAGTCTGCTTCAACAATCCCCTTTCGATCCGTTGAAAGAAGTCCTTGGTAACAATATACCCTTTAGTAACGCTGGGAATACATCTAATACTGGTAGCCAAACCTTTAATGAGGGCAACGCACCGGTTGGTAATGGTAACAAGAACTTTGGTAATAATAACGCAACCATTGGTAATTTTAACTCGGATTATGGCAGTAACAGCGCAACCATTGGGAATGGGAACTGGAACTTTAATAATGAAAATACAACCATAGGTAATGGCAACTGGCTATTTGCAAAGAGTAACACAACCCTTGGTAACGGCAACTGGTATTGGGACAACGGAAGTAACAACGCAACATTAGGTAATGGTAATTGGCACTTTGACAGTAACAACACAACACTAGGTAATGGTAATTGGCATTTCGGTAGTGATAACGCAACGATTGGAAATGGTAACTGGGACTTCGGCAGTAATAACACAATTATTGGTAATGGTAACTGGGTTTTTACCAGTGGAAATGAAATTATTGGTAATGGCAATTGGTTAGTGGATAGTGAAAAAACAATAATTGGAAAAGTCAACAATACCAGCAGTTTAGATTTATCTCTACAAGAGATTAAGACTGATGTTAACAATCTTATAGACTCTCTGATAGGTAAAATGGGTCAAAATTTTCTTGGGTTAACAGGAGATTTTGATGTATCAAGTAGCCAGACGTTTAACCGACTCATCTCTTCTAAAAGTGTTGGTATTAATGACACAAATATATCTAACGACATTGAGCAACTTCTGGCATCACTTAGCCCAATTCAAGGGAATATGATCGATTATCAGCCTGTGCAAAACCCTCAGTCTGTCCCAGAACCTGTTTCTTCAGTGTCATTGGTAGTAATTGGACTCGTATGTTTGCTGTTATCACTGTTTAAAAAACAACAACTAACGTAAATTTAATTCTTCTAACCTGATTGCGATCGCACTAAGTAAGTTGTGCGCGGACAATATGGCTTAGATAGCGATAAAAGCCAAATTCTACATAATTATCAATGCCAAAAATACGCATTATTGGCAGTATTTTTGAGTTTATTTAATTCTACCAATTATTTCCTATTTTCTACTTCCTAGCCCAACAGGTTCTTGGAGATTATTTTCCTCAGTTGAGTAATAGTAATTGTATCGTTCAGTCTGGGGAGTAACTCCATTTACCACCTGTCCAAGGACATTTTGACCAGATTTTTCTAAAAGCTCCTTGGCAATACTGGCGCTAACAGAATCAACAACCCCTGGACGAACTACAAACAAAACACCATCAGCCATTTGACCTAGAGTAGCAGCATCAGCAGCAACGTTTAATGATGGAGCATCAATAATTACGAAGTCATAGTAGACAGATAAAGTTTGGATTAATACAGCCATCTTTTTCGAGTCCAGAAGAGAACCTGGATTAGGAGGTGTAACTCCAGAAGTTAGGACATACAAATTATCCATTACTTGTTTGATAGCTGTCCTTATTTCAGCTTGTCCAACAATCAAATTGCTTAGACCTTGATTATTAATCAGTTCCCAGATTTTATGCTGAACAGGACGGCGCATATCTGCATCTATCAGTAAGACTTTCCGCTCCATCTGAGCCATTATTAGAGCTAAATTAGCTGCTACCGTTGATTTGCCTTCTCTGGGTACAGAACTAGTGACAACTATAACTTTTACCTCCTTATCAGCACTCATAAACTTCAGATTTGCCCGTAACATTCGGTAAGCTTCATTAATGGGCGATCGCGGCATATCTCGAACTACAAGTCTTTTGCTATATAACTCTAGCTCTTCATTTCCACGAATCATTTTTTTTGAGTTATTAAATTCAGGAATAGTCCCTAATAAAGTAAATTTCAATAGCTCCTTCGCTTGCTCAACATTCTTAACTGATTTATCTATGGTTTCCAAAATATACACAGTTGCCAAAGCTGCTAAACTTGCCAATATTCCTGTACTCAAGTACAAAAACATTGGGGAAGAAATTGACTCTTCCGGTACTTCGGCTTTGGATATCATGCTTGCATTACCTAAATTTTGATTTTCAGCTATTCGGCTTTCTTGCAGCTTTTGTAGTAACAATGAATAGGTAGATTGCGCGGCTTGTACTTTACGTTCAAACTGGCGCTGTTGTTGTTCTAATCTCGGTAGATTATTCAAACGTTGTTTATAAGCAGCTTGTAAACCAGATAAAGTAGTAATTTGGCTTGCTAAACCCAGACGGTTTGACTCTAATTCTACAAGCCTTGCAGAAAGCTGCTGTTGTAACTCTCCCAGTTGAAAGTTATGATTTAATTGTGCCTGAGTTGTTCCTACAACGTTTTTTATCCGTTCTTGTAGTAGCTCATTTAAAGACTGCAATTTGTATCCCAAATCGATAATTTGTGGATGGTCGTCTTGCAAAGCAGTGCGTCTAGCTGCCAGTTGTGATTCTAGCTGTTGAATTTCTTTCAGAATATCTTGTACCCCTGAAGTTTGGCTAAGAGAAGTCATAAGTACTGCTTGCTTGGAGTTCATGCCTAATTGTTGGCGAATTCCTTGAGTTTGTGCTTCAGCATCAGCAAATCTAGATTGAGCTTCACTAATTTGCTGTTGTAATGCTGTAATGACCTCCAATGAATTAGTTGCTTCTTCTTGTAGAGAAACAATTTTGTGCTTTTCTTTAAACCCTGCTAGTTCTGCTTCTGCTTGTCGAACAACTAATTCCGCATTTGGTAATTGTTTTTCTATAAACTTACGAGCGGTGGTTGCTTGACTTCTATGAGCAGATATATTGTATTCTAAATAGACATCTATTAGAGTATTAACAACTTGTGCGGCTATTTTTGCATCTTTATCCTTATAAGAAATACTTAGAATATCAGCCCCATTAATTTCCTTTACTGTGAGCATTTTCAAAAACTGGTTAATTTTTAAATTAATATTCTTCTCGTCCTTCAGTTTCAGTTTATTTATAGTACTTCTAACAACTGGGACAGAGCGGATAACTTCTGCCTCTGTATTAAGAGGATTATTTTTGTTATCAACTAATGGTTCTAATTTACCCATTTCTGTCCCTAGTCCTGTTAGAGAAGAAACAGTGTTTACTCTTTGGAACCTTAACTTTCCTTCTGCTAAGAAATAAGGCTTTTCGAAAAATGTAGCTACCTGTAAAATTATGAATATACAAGCAAAAACACCTAAGCCAGGAATCCAACGGCGCTTCAGAATTTGTGCATATTTATCAAAGGTTCCAGAAGATTCTTTTATTGACATAATTGATTATTGTGAGATAATGGCTGTGTTTGAAGTGAAAATTAAGTTGCTAAGTAGAAGTTTTTAGAAACCATGAACACAAAACTCAAGCTCAAAATTTCGCCTAAGTCTTAATATTTTGCTTCACTTAAGAGAACGATAAGCACGGAAAAAGTTTGACTACACTTATGAGTAAAGGAAAAATAAAAATTAAAGTGAGCGCTGCCACAACTCTATCTAATAAAGATTTGATTAATCTGCGGTATATTTTTAAATTAATGCCCGAAAACTTATTACCATTCATAAATAGATCCTTCAGTCTTAAAGTATTTTTTCCCTCTTATTTGCGCCTATAAGTGAAATTTTTTCCCAAATCACTTTTCAAGACATATTGGATAAACGCCTAAATCTTGATAGTACTTATTGAGTCGTTCAAAAACTAATCTTTCATCATATGCAACTTTGACCCGCTCACGGCTAGCTTTACCATAAGCTTGTCGCAATTCATATTTAGATAATAGTGTTTTCAAAGCCTCAGCTAACTTTTCACTATTTTTAGGTGGCACAATTAAACCAGTTTTTCCATGTACTACTGCTTCTCGACATCCTCGAATATCTGTAGTAACAACTGGTAAACCCATTGACATTGCTTCTACGATAGATCGGGGTAATCCTTCATGAGTGAATGTAGGCAGCACAAAAATATCTAACAGCCCTAACAGTTCTGGTATATCTTGACGTTCGCCTGTCAGAGTAACATGTTGCTCAATTCCTAAAGTGTGAATTTTTTTTATCAATTCTGTGTGGAAAGGTTCAGGATCACTACTTAGTGGAGAACCAATTATTAGAACTTGTAGATTAGGGAAGTAAGGGAGTAATTTGGCTGCGGCTTCAATCAAATATCCACTTCCTTTTTTATGGATTATACGTCCAATTGTGCCAATAATTAAGTCTTTACTATCAGGAATCCCCAATGATTTTCGTAATAGTGTTTGATGTGTGGAATTGAGGCGATCGCGTTTAAAACGATCAATGTCTACACCGTTACCCAAATAACATACTTTTTCCGATGGACAAAGACCTAATTTTTTAGCTGTGGCTATATCTTCATAATTTTGGGTAAGGATTAGATCAGTTATAAAAGCAGCAAGTTTCTCAACAATAAAATAAAACCCGTATTGACTAGGTGAAGATTGATCATGAAATGGAAAACCGTGAGCAGTGTAGACAATTCGTTTAACACCAGCCAGTTTCGCTGCAATGCGACCTAATACAGCAGCAATTGGAGTATGTACATGAACAAGGTCATACCGATTCTTTTGAATTAATTGCGTCAGTTGATAAATACTTCTCAAATTCAAAACAGGAGATATCTGACGATCAATTAAAATTGGATGAACTATATATCCTTGTTGTTGTAATTCTTCAACCTCTGAACCTGGAGAACAAGCTATTTCAACCGATAGATTATGAGACAAAAAGTAATCAATTTGAGGTCGTAAAAGCGCCTGAGCAGTACTTCCAACTGCACAGATATGCAGTATTCTCATTATTTACTACTCCCCACTCTCACCCAAGAATTTTGAGTTGATCGAGTACTCGTGTTCTGATAATAAGAACAATACCAAGCTACAAAACGTTCAATTCCTACCTCAATAGGCGTACTAGGTTTAAAGCCTATATCCTTGACTAGATCATCAATATCCGCATAGGTAACGGGGACATCACCAGGTTGTAAAGGTAGCAAATTTTTTTGTGCTTTCATTCCCAAACAGTCTTCCAGCACTTCTATAAAGTGCATTAATTCAACTGGTTGATTGTTACCTATGTTGTAAATTTTATAAGCAGCCTTACTTGTACCTGGGTCGGGTGCATCTCCCGACCAGACGATATTTGGCTCAGGGATTTTATCCATCACTCGGATAATACCCTCTACGATGTCGTCAATATATGTAAAATCTCGGCACATCTTACCGTAATTAAACACATCAATCGGTTGCTTTGCCAAAATTGCTTTAGTAAACAAAAACAGCGCCATATCTGGACGACCCCACGGCCCATAGACAGTAAAGAAGCGGAGTCCAGTTGTTGGTAGACCGTATAAATGGCTATAACTATGAGCCATTAACTCGTTAGCTTTTTTGGTAGCAGCATATAAGCTAACTGGATGGTCTACATTGTCGTGAATAGAAAAGGGTGTTTTAGTATTAGCACCGTAGACAGAACTAGAAGAGGCAAATACCAAGTGCTGAACGGCTGAATGGCGACAACCTTCGAGGATGTTAATAAAGCCCACTAAGTTACTGTCTATATACGCATGAGGATTCTTGATGGAGTATCGGACACCAGCTTGTGCTGCTAAATTGACCACCACATCAAAGCGTTGTTCGGCGAAAAGTTGGCCTATAGCTGCTGAGTCTGCCAAATCCAATCTATAAAAACTAAAACTTGGGTTTTCCTCTAGTTGAGCTAAACGGTCTTTTTTAAGGAAGACATCGTAGTAATCATTGAGGTTATCTAGACCAACAACTTCATCACCTCTGGTTAATAGGCGTTGGCTAAGGTGAAATCCAATAAAACCAGCAGCACCAGTGACTAAAACCTTGACCATAATATTTTTCCTATAAGCTCCAGTAATGAATATGGGGTGGTAGTGTAGTTTGGCTAAAAATGGACTTGATATCCATTAGCACTCCACCTGGGCGCAAACAGTTGAAAAGTTGTTTGCAAGGCATATCTAAATAAGCCTGATGACTGACTGCAAATATTACTCCGTCTAAATCAGATAGGTTATGCCAATCTACTAAATCAATGCCATATTCCTGGTATGCTTCATCAGGATCTACCAGAGGATCATGTAAGAGTGGTTCAATACCAAATTGCTGTAACTCGGCGACCATATCCGGTATGCGACTATTGCGGATGTCGGGTACGTTTTCCTTAAAGGTGAGACCGAGAATTCCTACCCGCGCTTCTTTAATCGATAGGTTAGCTTCAACTAAAAGTTTGACAAAACGCTGACCAAGATAAGTACCCATACTGTCGTTAATCCGACGACCGGCTAGGATGACTTCGGGATGGTATCCCAGTTCTTCTGCTTTAGTAGTTAGATAGTAGGGATCAACCCCAATGCAGTGACCACCAACAAGTCCTGGTGTGAATGGCAAAAAGTTCCATTTGGTATTTGCAGCTGCTAAAACGTCGTGGGTACGGATACCAATGCGATCGCATATTAGCGCCAGTTCGTTCATCAAAGCAATATTCAAGTCTCGCTGGGTGTTCTCAATGACTTTGGCAGCCTCAGCTACTTTAATTGAGGAGGTGCGATACACACCCGCATCAATAATGGTCGTGTAGACACTTGCGACTCGTTCCAGAGTTTCGGCATCTTCCCCAGCTACCACTTTGACAATCTTTTCTAGTGTATGAGCTTTGTCACCCGGATTAATCCGTTCTGGAGAGTAGCCCAGTTTGAAATCAACACCCAGCTTTAAGCCTGATACCTTGGCCAAAGTCGCTCCGCAGATATCCTCTGTCACCCCTGGATACACAGTGGATTCGTACACCACGATCGCTCCAGGTTGTAGCACTTTAGCAACGAGTTCAGAGGCTTTAATCAGCAAGCTGAGGTCAGGGTTATGGTTGCGGTCAACAGGAGTTGGTACAGCAATCACAAAAAAGTTTGTATCTACTAGATCATAAAGGTCGGAAGTAATGATTAGGCTAGAGTTTCTTAACTCATCGGTGGAGACTTGACCTGTGCGATCGTGACCTTGATTTAAACTTTTAACTTTCTCTAAATTGATATCAAATCCAATAGTATTGGGAAATTTTTTAGCAAATGCCAGGGCAACGGGTAGACCAACGTAGCCAAGGCCAATAACTGCAATGTGGTTGCTCATGTCTTAACAGGAATATATTCAAAATATCCGAACTTTGACAATTGCCATTTTGAGAATTGGCAATTTTTTGATAATTAAGATAAATCTCGTTTTTTAATTTTGGAATTTGAGGAAAGTTAATACAGCAATTATCGATAATATCTCACTTTTACAAATACGCTGGGCTATTATAAATCGCGCTTCATCTTGCATACAAACGTAGTCAGACTAAGCGGACTCTAGGAATTCGAAACCAACGGAGGTGGGTTTTGTCTATATAGCTGCGAATTCCATTCGCCAGGGCAGGCGTGTTTTTATAAAAGTGAGATGCTTCCGCAATCCTCTTCTTCTACGTCAATTTTGTAGTACTTTTTTATTTGAGTAATGCCAATTTGGCGAAGCTTCTACAAATAAAAAGACATAACCGCATCTATTTAATTGTCTGCCTGTATTTATTCTTACTTTGATGCTTTGTTTGGCAAGCGGTCAGTTTGAAATACGTAAGCATCATCTTTCAAATCTTGCTCTGCTAATTGATGCCCAATTTCTTGATCATTTATACTGACTTCATCAACTTTGAGCACTTGGTTGACAGAAAAATTATTACCGGAGTCAATGCCTTGCTGTTGAAAGTTCATCCTGTCTAACTGACTAATATATTTGTTTGGTTATTAAATCTAGGATTCCCTATCGTTTAAATAATGTAACATTCATCTTTCCCAAACCAAAAACTCTAGTTTTTAGCTTGTGTGACCAACATATCATCCTTTTTAATTGAGTTATAAAAAGGGGACAAGTAATTGCAAATTTTTTAAGATGCTGATTGAGAAGAGAGCCTCTCTATTTCCTCACCCAACTGTCGCCGGACTGATTCAAGCAGATTTGTATCCCGCGTCCAGTTCTTCCAGTCAAGACCGACACGCCGAGCTAATCGAAGCCCCCATTCTTGGCGATGTCTAGGATGGGCTACGCCTACGCCATTTTTGAGAATTTCGAGATATTCGTAATCTTCTACCCCTTCTCTGAGCCACTTAAGTCTCATGGAAGGGACAACTCCTGTCAAACCTACCTGTTTACCAGGATAAAACAACATCCCTTCACCAGGATAATAGTCTTTCTTCTGGGAATAAGTTTGAATATCCTTCCACGGATCTTTTGTCCATAGGTCAACTCGCCAGTATAAAATCCCTGTCAGTCCCAGGCTTTGGCTAATGAAGCCTGGGTGAATTCTGTAGTTGATTGGTTCAAAGTCTATTTGCCATTTAGGAGAGTAGCCATCCTGTACCAAAGCGTTGTAAGACCAAACTTTGTCTCCTTTTTGCAGAACCTCAGATATTTGTTTTGGAGCCTCATCATAAGATTCTGGCAATACTACCCAGATATCTACAGCGGAACGTCCAGTTCCAGAACCATCATCATAAAGCGCGGGTGTAGGAGTCATGGCTAGAGCTGTTGCGATTCCAGCTTGGTGAAAATTTCGCGCCCATTCCTTTACTGGTTTAATCAAATTTGGACAGTTATCAATTTCATCAGCATATCTAGTGTAGAGAAATAGGCTAGATTCATGTTTAGCAGCAGTAGTTTTAATCTTTTTAAGAGAAGGGGCTGGAGACATTTTGCAAGTACTAACGTTAGCCCCGCTCCAGAAAGGAAGACTCCGAGAACGGAGTCCCCAACGTTTCATTAATTCAGGTTCATCTGCTGGATCAAAATGCGCGTCAGGCATTAACTTATGTTTGAGAAGCTCTACCATGTCGCTTTTATCTTGATGTTCATAGAATGTAAATTCAGAATTGAGCGATGGTTTTATAGGTAACTCAAAATTCCAAACTTTCAAGTTAATTTTTCCTGCGATCGCTCCTTGGTCACTGCTAACAGTGAAAGTTCCCTGATATTGACCGGCTTGAGTGTCGCGGGGTACAAAAATGTCTACCCAAATGGGTTGGTTATTCCTAGCTTTGAGGTTGAATGGAACTGCATCCAATTCAGCACCTTTAATATCTGCTTGGTTTTCAGGATTAATAAACGGAATTAGTCCATCGGCATACCATCCAGTACCTAAAGGTGGATTGCTACTGCCTTTCTTGTTAGGGCTGGAATGAGTAACATGGACGTAATGTTCTCGGTAAAGTGTAATGTTCTTATTCGGAATTACCTGATTGTTTGGGCCAGACAAGTCAGAGACTGAAACGTTGACGTTTGTGAGGCCACTATTAGGTGCCCGGATTCCGATTTGAAATGGTTCATATTCCCCACGAGCGGCATACAAATCAATGCTAGTTTTATTTTTTGGTAGGTCTTCTCGTTTTATCCTTTCTAAATTTGAAGTTACCCATACGAAGGGATGATCAGCGAAGGATGAGTTGTTAGCTAATAGGTCGATGCTTGAACAAGCAAATAAAGTCAATGCTGTTCCTAGCATCCAAATGATAAGTTTGAATTTGTTAAAAAGCCTTGTTTTTCTTTTAAAAATATGTGACATTTCAAGTCATCCTAATTTATTAGAATATGAATCTGCTTTTTTTGACGAACCGCAAAGAGCGCAAAGGGCACAAAGTGTAAAAAGAGAATATTTCATAAATGTTTGAGTATTGGTATAGTAATGATGGCTAAACTTCTCACTAGAAACCTTTAATTATTTACGTCGTTCTACTTCCGTGGCTAAGTTTTTATTTGGGGTCTAAATAGCCTAATGTAACTGTTTTGAATTTTGAATTTTTTAATGGTTTTCTTCTAACCAAGCCTGAAACATCAACACATCCCACAAATCATTTTGCCAGTCTCGCTCAGATGAAAGATGTTCTGCCCATTTTTGGCGAATTGGTTGTGGGTTCAAAAATCCTTCTTGCTGTAGCCGACGTTCATCTAGGAGGGCTTCTGCCCAGTCTCGTAAAGGAACACGCAACCAACTATCAATCGGCATCCCAAACCCCATTTTGGGGCGCTCAATCAGGTTTTTAGGTACATACTTATCCAAAATTTGACGCAATAGCCACTTACCCTGACCATTACGGATTTTCATCGACAATGGTATGCGCCAAGCTAATTCCACTACGCGGTGATCTAAAAATGGTATCCGACTTTCTAAGCTCACACCCATGCTGGCTCGATCAACTTTGACTAGGATATCGTCTGGGAGATAATTCACTGTGTCGTGGTACATCATCTGTGGGATGAAGTCGGGTAACTGCGTTAATTGTTGGCGATCGCAGTCGTTCATCAAAGGCTTTAAACTATTTACTACTAATGCTTCTCGCTCTTTCCAATGAGAAATCATGCCTGTGTACAAAGCTTTGGCATCAGAAACCGCCAAGATTTCTGCAATCCAGTGCAATTTATCCCCAGGAGTAGGTTGCTTGAGTTTAGCTGGTAGTAAGCTATGAAAGTTAACCAAACCACGATTCCAAGTTTGAGGCGATAAGCTAGACAGGGTGCGTGCAGCAGTCTGGCGCAAGGTTAGAGGTATCCAGCCAATTTTCTGCCAAGTGCTGTCACCCCAAAAATAGCGTTTGTATCCCGCAAAAAGTTCATCGCCGCCATCCCCGGAAAGGCTGACTGTTACATGCTGTTTAGCAAGCTGGGATATTAAGAAAGTCGGAATCTGGGAATCGTCGGAGAAGGGTTCATCATAAAGTGTCGGTAGTTTAGGAATGACAGCAAGTGCATCTTTTGGGGTTACATAAAGTTCTGTATGGTCTGTGCCTAAGTGCTGTGCCACTGCTTTGGCATAATGTGCTTCATTGTAGCTATCTTCATCAAAACCAATGGTAAATGTTTTCACCGGTTGGCTACTTTGAGCTTGCATTAAGGCTACCACTATGGAGGAATCAACCCCTCCTGAAAGAAAAGCTCCTAATGGCACATCTGCAACCATCCGTAGTCCTACAGCATCTTGTAATAATGCTTCCATCTGTGCAACAGCTTCCATTTCCGACCCGGTGAAGGGTTCATTAACACCCAACTCTGCGGCTTTTATTGCAGACCAGTAGGGAACAGGATTAGGGTGAGTATCCACGCCATTCCAAGTGAGGACTGTTCCCGGTGGTAACTTATAGATGCCTTCGTAGATTGAATAGGGTGCAGGTACGTAGTTATTTCGGAGAAACACTGCTAAGGCATCACGGTTGATTTTCGCCTGGAAAGCGGGATGGACTTTCAGGGCTTTTAACTCGGAGCCGAATAGAAGGGTTTGACCCATCCAACCATAATAGAGAGGTTTTTCACCCAAGCGATCGCGCCCTAAATGCAAAATTCGCTCTTGACGATCCCACAAGGCAAAGGCAAACATCCCATTGCAGCGCCCAATTGCTCCATGTAATCCCCACTGACTAAAGCTAGCCAGCATCACCTCAGTATCAGAACGTCCCCGAAAATGATGGCCTAGTGATTCAAGTTGACACTTTAACTCTAAAAAGTTATAAATCTCGCCATTAAAAACAATTACATACCGACCATTCGCAGAGATCATCGGCTGATGTCCTTCTGGCGAAAGGTCTACAATCGCCAGTCGTCGATGCCCCAAGGCAATCCCTACCTCTGCATCAACCCAACTCCCGCCATTATCTGGCCCTCGATGTAACAGTGTGTCTGACATCTGCTGAACCACATAAGACAGTTCATCAGAGTTGACTCGTCTAGAAATATTCCAAAAACCAGCAATGCCACACATTGAATGTTAGCCTTTCAATTTAGTTTTTTTGCAAGCACGTTGTCGTATAGCGCCTCATATTGAGCCACAACAGAGTTTAAAGAAAAACATTCGATCACCCTTGCCCGTGCTGCTTTTCCTAAAGCTTCTCTGCCCTCCTTACCTGTATCTATCAATGCTTGCCAAGCATTCGCTAATGCCTCTGGATCTCTTGGAGGCACAACTTTTCCTGTATCACTAACAATCCAAGCCGAGTCTCCCACATCTGTTACTACACAAGGAACACCACAAGACATAGCTTCGCCAATTACATTAGAAAAAGCTTCTCCAGAGGAAGAGGAAGAGGCAATATCGAAAGCAGCAGTTAAACGGGGCACATCATGACGTTCACCTAGTAGATGTATCTGTTTAAGAAGCCCTAATTCATGGATTAACTCAAATAAAATATTATTTTGCCAATCTACTTGATTGCCAGCAAGAACAAATTGGACATTGGGATAATTCTTAAGTAGTAATGCCGCAGCCTGAAGAAAATTAAAATGATCTTTTATCGGATGGTAACGACCAATCATACCAATCAGTAAAGCATTTTCAGGGGTATTTAGTTCTGAACGAACACTGAGGCGAGCCTTAGCTGATGGTGTGAATTTATCTGTTTCAAACCCATTGGGGATTACGCAAGTTTTATCGATAAGATAACCACTTTTTTCATGTTGTTCAGCACTATTTTTAGAGTTATAAATAATTTTTTTAGGAAACTTGGAAAACTGAGCACACAGTTTAATAATAATAGTTGTTTCCGGCTTCTCTAACTCTAAAGAATAAAGAGAATGACGCACATTCCATAAAATTGGCACCTGTTTGAATATAAAAAGTCTGGCAAACTGTGCAGCTAAGTTTCCATGATACATCCAACCTTGAATTAAGTCAGGTTTGAGTTTACGTACTATGTGAATCAATTGCCAAATGTTAGCTAATTTAGGTTTTCCTTGTTTCATTCCAATGGTGTAAATAGGAATACCTAAAGTCGCAATGCGATCGCCCCATGTACCACGATCCATCAAAGAAATTACAACTGGACTAAACTGCTTTCTATCTATTCTGGAAAGAAGTTTATAAAGCATGACTTCAGCCCCGCCCGTGGAAAGTCCTGTAATGATATAAATTATTTTCATAATGGATTTCCTACTTTAAACCTTTGCTCTAACTGACTTGCCGCAGTCATAGCAGCCATTAATGAGAACATTATTAAAATGTAGCGTTCCTCTAAAATATTATGGCTAAATAGTCCCCAGAGAAGAATAAAAGCAGCAAAAGCCAAGCCAATATATTTACTTTCCCCATGTGCGTGTTGTGTAACTGCATATACTAAAACAGGTAGAATAAAAGCGCCTAAAATCCCGTGATCGGTCATATAGTATAAATAAATATTGTGTGTAGATATTCCCATATTCCATGTTAAAGTTGAGCCAATTCCATTACCGAGAAATGGATGTTTAGTAAACATCTGCCAAGCTAACTGAGCCACTTCTAAACGAGAATCAGCAGAGTCTTCAGAATCAGAAGCTGAAATGTTTTGAAACCATGAAATTCTTTCAAGAGAATTTTTATTCAAGCTCAAGTTTTGTAATACTTCTGCTGACCACTGTGAGCCTAAGCTTATAAATATCGTTCCTATTCCCAGCACCCAATAAAGTAATTTATTAGGATGCAATACACGGGTGATGGTAAAAATAATAACTGTAACTAACCAGCCAAGAATAGCTCCTCTAGAAAATGTCAACAACACCCCAATACCAATGATAGATACGAAAGGTAAACGATATATTGGGTGCAATAGACTCACGCTAAAAATCATGCCAAGTACTAACGCTGCACCATCATTGTTAGGATTTAAGTAAAATCCAGCAGACCGGCCACCAGTACCTAATGAGTTAAATGCAATTGGGTTAAAAAATTCGTAACCGTTATTGAATACAGCCATTAAGACTGCGATAAAAATTGCCCATCTAGTCCAGATGTGAATATCGTTATTGCTGGAAAAAATTAGGGCCATGATTATAATAAATATTACTGACAAAATCCGCTTTCTTAATTCTTCAACAACAATTTCACCAGGTATCGATAATAATACGAACCATAATAAAGAGATAAATATAAAGCCAAGGCACCAAGTAATTACAGGGACTGGAATGTATTTGGTTTTTGTAAAAAGCAATGGAGTGGAGGCTAGAGCAAATAACATGACCCAAAATAAAGGAGGTTGAGAGAAGCTTCCTGATGTATATAAATAGGAACTAATTTCTGTAAAAAAAGTGAAAATAGCACTTACTGCCAGGACACATTGATAATAAAAGAGTAAATCGTATTTTTTATTTAGAGATGAATTCATGAGATATATCAAGTAAAGCAGCTTCGGTTTTAAGGACTAATTTAGCTACTGAGAAATTGTCAATAATTCGCTGTCGAATTTGAGTGCGATCGCACTCATTATTACCAAGCTTTTCTATCAACTTTTTCATAGCAGTTTTCAGTGCTTCTGGATTTTTAGGAGGTACTACTACATCCATATCACCAACAATCAAAGCGGAATCACCTACATCTGTTACTACGCAAGGTACACCGCAGGACATCGCCTCTCCAATTACATTCGGGAATCCTTCTGTATAGGATGAAGAAACAACAATATCTAGAGCGTTGTAAATTGCAGATATATCAGCACGTGCTTTTATCCAGATAACTTGATTAGAGATACTTAATTCATCAGCCATCTGACGTAGTTCTCGTACATAGTTTTCCGAGCCACTACCCACACAGACAAAACGCACATCCTGTCTATCTTTAAAGAGTAATGCTGCTGCTCTAAGAAATGTGGGATGGTCTTTCCTTATATCTAGTCGCCCCACCAAACCAAGCAAAATCGTGTCTTCAGGAATTCCCCACGATTTTCGTACTTTTATCCTAGCTCCTTGATCGGGTTTAAATAGTTCGATATCAATACCATTAGGAATTACCATCATTTTGTTAGAAGGAAATCCATGAGTCAGGTAATATTCTCGACCAGCATAGGAATTGACAATAATCAGCTCAGCAAAGCGGGCTAAAAGGCGCTCTAATCGGAAAAGCAAACGCCCTAACCAATTGTAAGAATTAGAATCTACATTAGATGAGCGTATTCCCCAAACCATGCGGGTTGAAGGAAAAAATGGCTTTAAGAAGATAGTGAATAAATTCGGTATCCCAATATATCCATGCAATACATCAGGATGTATACGTTGAAGATGCTTAACAAGATGTAAAAAGAAGCCAAATAAATGCCAACGTCCTTGTTTATCTAAACAGATAATTGGGATATCACTATCTTTTAAGTCTTTATCTAAAGATAATAACCCACTAGGGTAAAAGCATAAAATGGTTATATCAAAGCATTGTTTGTCAAGAGCTTTTACCAGCGTCACTAATTGCCTTTCTGCTCCTCCATAGTTAAGGTCACGAATAAGGAATACAATTTTCTTTTTCATATATTTAAAAATAAAAATTTGTTATTAATTTTCAGGATTTCTTTTTAATAACTTTCTGGCTTTTGACGCATCTGGAAAACCTCTCTCTAAATCTCTCTCCTAAAAGGGGAGAGACTTTGAATTTTCCCACTTCCTGCGTCGGGAAGAGGGTTAGGGAGTTAGATTTTTTGTGGGCTTTTCCACATGACCCAAATTGTTATTAATAATCTGAGCTAACAATTGTTCCCACATCCCCATTATTTTCTCTACACTGAATCGTTCGATTATTTCTGGCGCACGAACAGCTAAAGACTTCCGTTCTTTTTCGTCAGACATTAATCGTTCCATTGCTGCGGCTAATGCTGACACATCTTCATTTAGAACCAAAATGCCATCTATGCCATCACGAATAATCTCTCGTGGTCCACTGGGACAATCTGTAGAGATGACTGGTAACCCACATGCCATTGCTTCGCAAAGGGCATTAGGAAAACCCTCAAAGCGGGAAGACATAATAAAAATCTCCGCTTGCTGCAAAAAACCATAATTATTTTTCACCATTCCAGGAAAATGAACGCGATCGCTCAATCCAAGTTGGTTACGCAAAGCTTCCAACTCTGGACGTAGTATGCCATCTCCTAAAATAGTCAATGTCCATTCTGGATAACGATCCTTCAGTTGTGCAAAGGCTTGCAGCAACAGATCAAAGCCTTTCTCTGGGACAAAGCGTCCCATCGCAATCAGCGATCGCTCTCTTAAAACCTTGTCTGATAAATGTTTTTCTATAGGTGGTAATACAACCATATTAGGGATAATACAGCTATTAGTTTGCAGCTTTAATGAAAAAGAATCTCTTGCTCTTTTAGTTTGAAAAACAATCCGATCTGCAAATGGATAAGTTTGTTGTCGTAGTTGTTTCCAATTTCCACCTAAAGAACTTTTGCTCGGATTACTGCGTTCAGACACTACCACTGGTATATTCAAGTATCGTGTTGCGAGTAAAGTGATCACATTAGTTTTAGATGTGAAGCTAATCACAGCATCTGGGGCGCTGTTGATAATTGCATTTCGTAATGTTCCGATGCGCTTCAAATTATTATAAATACCGATAATCACATTGGAAGATTTGCTAGCAATGCCTAATGGAGTGTAAAAAACACGATTGTCTAAATCAAATTGGGATATTTTATTATCATCAAATGTCAATATAGTAATTTGCCATTCCTTGGCTGCCCAGTAATTTGCCATGATTGACATGACACGTTCTGCACCACCATAAGTAAGTGAATAAATAATCAGTGTTAGCCTCATTTTTTAAAGTAAATATTTAACAAATAATGTTGCTTTTAATTTTCAGAAGCACTTATTAGTTTTTTGTTGACATAATACGTTAAAAAGCAGAATGAAAAAACATAAACACAAGTAGTAGATAAAGCAATACCTATAACACCAAACCATTCCATGAAAACATAATTTAGAAAAATATTGATAGCTAAGTTACAAGCAGAACCCCACATCAATATATGATTTAATTGCATTGCCGAAATTAACCTCACAGCCAAAATTCCTGCTACATAAAAAGGTATTTGTAAGGCAAAGGAATTTTGGATTTGAGCTACTAAATAAGTATCATTAGCTGTAAATGAACCTCTTTGAAAGAGGATCTGAACTATAGGCTCGGAAAATATAAACAAGAATCCTGCTAGTAGAGTAGTTGTAACAAAAATGATTTGCATATATCGTTTAAGTGTGCGACGTGTACCTATCCAATCCTTAGAAGCTACCATTTTGGAAAAATAGGGAATCACAGCAGTACTTAATGCTGTGGTAGCTAAAGATATCGGGAAGGCAATTAGCTTGTTACCGTAACTCAGTGCTGCTACGCTACCAGGTGACAGCATTGCTGCCATAGATTGATCTACTAGACTTGTACTACACATCAAAAAACCGCCCGCAATCATTGGTAAATACTGGCTAACAACCTGATGCAGATGAGGATCAAACCCATACCATTTTGGAAGCCATGAAATGCCTTGTCGGTGCAGTGCTGCTCCTAAAAGAGTTATTTCTACTGCTGCACCGCAGACTAGCCCTGCTGCTAAAGCGAAAATACCCCAAGATTTAAGCATCAAGAGCAATAGCACGCTAATAGTTGGAGTGATAATTGGTGACAAAGCTGCTAGGGCAAAACGCTCTCCTGCATTCAATACAGCACCCCAGATGATAATAATCCCACTTAAGAGAACAAAAGGTGCGATCGCACAGAGCAAACGAAAAGTCATATCTAACTTTTCGGGGCTGAACCCAGCAGCAATGTGTGGTAAATACAGGGGTGCACTAGTTACCATCAGTATCGTCGTGATTCCTAGCAGTCCCAAGCCGCTGATTGTGGCTCCACAGAAAAGCCTTTGAGCCGCCTTTATACCTTCCTGTTCTCGCACCTGCATATAAGTAGGTATAAGAGCAGTATTAAAAGAACCAGCAATTACATTGGTGATAAAAGAAGGAACTAACAAAGCAATTAAAAATGCATCTAAATCGTCCCCAGTACCAAATCTCTGAGCAACCACCAATTCTTTACCTACAGCCGCCACTTTAACCAATGCTGTCAATAAACCAACTATCATCGCTGCACCAAAAATTTGGCGATTGATAGAGCCGCTTGTCAGTTGCTTCCAGTAATCAACTAAGCTTTGCAAACGCCACATTTTCATACCGCAGTTGAAACGATTTAGAATTATTCAATCTAAAATTTAAAATTCGATAAACGTGGTAACGGTAATTGAGATAAACTCATATAAATTTTCAGCAAATGTAAATATAGTTTGCCCTTCATCGTGATGCCATTAATACAGTTAAAGTTCTTGACAATCTCTCCACCAAATTTCTCTTTAAACTGATTAATGCCGAGTTTTTCCTGATCTGTATTTCCGGTATACCAGCCTCCAAAATCATAAACCGAAATTCCTAAATTTTTAAATCTCAATATATCCTGCCAGTGATGGTAACGATTTGCCCGCCCTAAAATCGATTGATAGGAAGTATCGTTACTATTTTTAAGTGATGCAGAATGCAAAAGACGAACTCTATTGTTACTACGATAATAAACATGCCAAACTAAAGATTCACCATTTTTTAGCTTGACATGTGAAATCTCAATTACCCCAGCATCTATACGATTTTTTAGCTGGGTTCGATTAATCTTGTTTAAACCTTTTTGGGTGGCGAATAAATCATAAAAATCTGAGAATTGATTGAAAGTCTTTGAGTCAATATTCTCCCAGGTTTCATATATAACTTCATCTTTTTGCTCTGCTCTTCTAATTTTATACCTATCATTGCTACTGATACTTTCCCAGAGTTCATCATGACTTTTGGTTAAGTCAATTAACCTTGTGTAAAATTCATCAGACTGGCCACCTTTAATGGGGTGTATCCATTGCCTATAATGAAGTACATCCACATTACCTAATTCTTGCGGAGCTTCATCAAACCAGACTTCTCCTACTGAAAAGATAAATTTTTTTGTGACAATCAACATGTTTTTTCCTCACTTTGTGTTTCAAACTAAACTCATTAATGCAATAACTATAAATTCATAATTTTGAAACAGGAAGTTAATCCTTTTCGCACAAATGCTCGGATTGAATATGGGTCAATCACAAATCGATAATGCTTTCCGTCCACACATGCTATCCATTTATTTTTGTCAATTTCGTGAGGATCAATATGGTGCATACCGATTTGATTCCAACCTAACCCACTTGCTTTGAGAACTGGATTCTCTCTAACTTGTTTTTCTTGATAATTTGTTGTTGTCAGATCAGTTATTTCAAGAGCTAGAACTTTATTCCCATAAATTCGCTCACAATCCTGGGTATATCTAAGAATTTTGTCATCAGTTACTACAACTCTACCGGCTGGTCTTGCTATATTTTTATTCCCCTTTATAACAGGACTTTTAGGATGCTCAATCCAGGAATCCGTCAAGTTTTTAGAATAATAAAGACGGAGAGTATCTCTAGCTTCTGATGTTGCAGTCAATAGCCACCACAGATTATTGTATTGAAAAATGCTAGGGTCTACAAAATCATTTTGATCGAGTAAGGTTTTTATAAATGTCCATTTTGTCGGAAAACTAGTTGCTTTATATAAACGAATAGAACCAGCTTCAGAAGTTTCTGGAATCATATAATATTCGTTTTGGAATTTGAATACGTATGGATAAGACAAATGGAACGGCTCATCAAGTACAATTTGTTGGTAATTCCATTTATATGCATCAGTGCTAGTTGCTAATCCTATTACTCCTTTATTCTGAAGACTATTCAATACTTCAAAGAACATATACCAAATACCGTCCTCACAAACCATAAATGGATCAGCAACAAAGTTGGCTGGAACATCTGTGATATCCTTAGCAGTCAAAACTGGATTACTAATTTTTTCTGGAGAAGCAAAATCAAAAAGAGATTCGCCTATATAAATTCCAATTGACCATTCACTTCTTCTTTTAACAAAAGTCTTGGCTATATTTTTCATGCCAGCCAAATATCTATCTTTAAGCCTAAATACTCTATTGGATACCTGTGAATTAGTGTTGAGCTTATAGGTTTTGTACATATTTATTCTGCCGAGTCAGGTAGATTTTATTGATATTTACGACCAACAGTCTTAAGTTATTCTCCTTACGGTTTCATCTGTGCCAATATTCTGACAGAAGTATTACTGGAAATAGTTGCTGCTGTATAACTTTCTAAGTGTTTGGGTTTATATCCTGGTACTAGTTGCTGAAGGAGAAACAGGATAAAATTCGTATCGTTTTTAGCTGCTGCTTGACATAAAGTTTCTACAGTAATAGACAGATTTTCTGGAATCATCCTACTAGCATTTTGGGCTACTAATAGTTTTTCGTGTTGAGTTGGTTCATATTCTTCTCCTGGAAGAAATAATTCCTCAAATAACTTTTCACCTGGGCGTAGACCAGTAAATACAATTTCAATATCTTGGTTTATTTCGTATCCTGAAAGGCGAATTAATTCTTTGGCTAAGTCAACAATTTTCACGGGTTTACCCATGTTCAACATTAAGACTTCACCACCACGACCAAGTACAGTAGCTTGCAAAACGAGTTGAACTGCCTCTGGAATAGTCATGAAATAACGACAAATATCTGGATGAGTAACAGTTACTGGTCCGCCTGCTGCAATTTGTTTTTTAAAGGTGGGAACTACACTACCTCGACTGCCTAAAACATTGCCAAAACGCACAGTTACATAAGGCTTACCGCTTTCTTTTGCGGCTTGTAGCACCAACATTTCGGCGACTCTTTTGCTAGCACCCATAACATTGGTAGGATTAACTGCCTTATCTGTAGAAATCATCACAAAATGTTTCACATTATATTGCAGTGACAGTTCTAGTAAATTTTTTGTCCCCATTACATTGTTGGTGATTGCTTCTACTGGATTTAATTCCATTAGTGGGACGTGCTTATGAGCCGCAGCGTGGAAAATTACATCAGGTTTGAATAGCTCGAATGCATGTTCTAATCGAGACTTAAAGCGGATATCAGCAATGAAGGTAGAAATACGAGGAGTGTTTTTTGGTGATTTGCCATCATTTTCGAGAACTTGAACAAGTTGTTCTAGTTCTTGTTGGATATTGAACACAGAATTTTCTCCATGTCCCATAAGGATCATTTCAGCAGGATTGCATTTAAAAATTTGACGGCAAAGCTCGCTACCAATTGATCCACCTGAGCCTGTGATTAGTACTGTTTTATCTTTAAGGAATTGAGCAACTTGCTCAATATCAATTTGTACAGGTTCTCGCCTGAGTAAATCTTCAATACGTACATCCCGAATGCTGTCAACTCGCACACGACCATTGAGGATTTCATGTATGCCTGGTAAAGTGCTAGTTTGAGTTCCAGTTGCTTTGCAAATATTTAGGATTTCCCGAATGACTCCACCTGTAACTGTAGGCATAGCAATGATAACTTTATGGATTTTGAGAGATTTTAAAACATCAGGAATTTGATAGCGATCGCCTACTACAGGAATCCCGCGGATGTATGCACGAAATTTGCGCGGATCGTCGTCAATAAAAGCAACAGGATGAAACCCCAGTTGAGGATTTCTTTGCATTTCTTGTACAAGCGAAACGCCAGCATTACCAGCACCAACTATCAACACGCGGTCTTGTGGCTTAAATACTGCACGTTGCTGACTGATTTTTTCTACAATCCGAATACTAAAACGCACTCCACCAATAAAAATACACGAAAGTAACCCGTCGATTAATGGTAATGATTGTGGCAGTGTATTCAATGTTAAGTATGGTATAAATCGCATTGCATCAAAGAATACTGCTTGAATGACTACCGCAATACCCATTAGCATCGTTATATATAAAAGTTCCTCAATACTCGCATAGCGCCAGTAAAGTCTATAAAAACCAAAATTCCAGAATACAGTTAGTTTGACTGCTAAAAAAAGAATTGTTGCAATTCCTAATTCTGCTTTATACTCTTGGATGTAAAAGTCACCATTTAAACATAGATTTAGAGCTATAAAGGCGGTAAATGAAAAAACAATAGTATCAAAAACAAACAAATGCTTATTTTTTAAATCTAGCAATTTGATCAATAAGCTGCGAATTAATTTTTGAGGTAGCCAGTGAGAAACAAATAATAAGCAATCCATGTATGTAAAAGCCTCTAGGATAATCTATGTTAAGTAGAAATATTCCAAGTTTATTAAGACAAGAAAATCTAGTCAATTGATCAAAGATAAAGGATGTTTGCAATGTGAAACTACCCTAGAAGAATAATCTTTTTAGGGAATTTAAAATGATAGCAAGTATTTAAATTGATACTGCAACTTTAATGCCTATATGTCAATATATTTCTGTTGTAGCTAGAATTACATCTCTTCATTTAAAATTTCTTAATTACATACCTTTCTTAGGAGATATCAAGATTTAAATAAATCCTATTTATTTATAAATAAGATTGTTAACCACAAAGCAAAATTTGCCGCCCCTAAAGTATTTGGTATTTACAAAACTGTTGAAGAGGATTTTTACTAAGCTTATTAACTTTGTAGCAGTTTCTTATCAGTTACGTCATGCCAAATTGGCGTAAATTGTACATATAAAAAGACATAACCGCATATGCTTAATTGTATTTTAGTAGTTATTCTTACTTCTTAAATCAGGAAACCCGCTCAACTCATCGGTTTATTGGTACGTGTCGATGGAATAGATCAATGTGACTTTTCACTGTATCTGGAAAACCTCTCTCTAAATCTCTCTCCTAAAAGGCTACGGTGTACACACAAGTAATATCTGAAAGAGTTTCAGGCGTTATAGACCCCTTAAATTGTCATTACGAGCGCAGTGATAACGGAGCGAAGTAATCACATAATCCCGTAGTTACAGCGATTGCTTGTCTACGACACGCACTTGCGTTCGTCGTTCCTCCTCGCTGCGGACAGGCTTTCAGAGCGAGAGCACAACCTAAAGCTAGAGGACGAAACCAAGTGTCAGGTAGAAATTCAGGACTTGTGTGTACACCGTAGCCTAAAAGGAGAGATACTTTGAATTTTCCCCCTTCCCGTGTCGGGAAGGGGGTTAGGGGGTTAGGTTTTCATGGGCTTTTCCACATGATGTGAAAAGCCAGATTGATCAATATAGTTCAGTTAGCGTCAAAAACCATAAACTGCGTAGGTTGGTTTCTAGCTTGCTTGTCTAGTAGGGATACGAAGTGAAACCAACAAATCACCGAAAATGTTGGGTTACCCTGCGGGAAGCCGCTTTACCTCTATGTTCCTCAACCCAATTTAGATTCTCTTTAACCCAAGCGTATTGGTTTCTGCATGCAACAAACGTTAGGGGCGCACAGATGTTCGCCCCCACAAGTTGATTATTTAGAAGTCTTTATTTAAGTTCCCAACTAAACTTTTGCTTCCAAAGACTTGAGTAACTCGGTATTCACACCCGATTCACGAGTCAGGGCAATTTTGCCAGTGCGCGCGATTTCTCTCAAACCAAATTTTTGCAACACCTGCACGATCGCTACCATTTTACCTGGATCTCCCACAACTTCTAAGGTGAGAGAATCTTCCGCCACGTCCACGACTCGCGCCCGGAAAATCTGAGATAGTTCGATCACTTCTGAGCGATTGCTGGTACTAGCATTCACCTTCAAAAGCATCAATTCCCGCTCTACGCAAGGAGTTTCGGTAATATCCTGTACTTTAAGGACATTGACTAACTTGTATAGCTGTTTGGTAAGTTGCTCGATAACGCGATCGTCACCAGGTACAATCATCGTAATTCGGGAAACTCCTCCCTGTTCAGCAGGGCCAACAGCAAGGCTTTCAATATTAAAACCACGACGAGCAAATAAACCAGAAATGCGGGAAAGAACACCCGCCTCATCTTCTACGAGAACTGAAAGGGTATGTTTCATCTTCGCCAACAGAGGCTAGAACAGGATTTGAGTAAGGCAGAGACTAGTACCGCTTTGCAGAATTCACTCATTCAAAATTCAAAATTCCTTGAGTTTTAAACTCTTGACATTTTGTCAAATGTATGTGTTTTTCTGTTGTGGCGTACTACTGCACTAATTGTAAGTGCGACCTTTTATTGTAAACTCAATAGCTGCACTCATCGCACTCTCAAGATAAATTGAGCAGAAATCATACTGCAAGGAGGAATTTTATTGAATGCATCTCTTTTCATTGGCAGATGCGGCATTTTTGTAAAGCTTTTATACTCAGATTTAATGAACCTCTAATAGGAGAAAAATTTTTATGAGTTGGTTAAAAAGACTATTTGGAATGGAAAAACCTCAAAATGCAGAAGTAAATCCTACTCCGCAGTCAATAGCGCAAGCTCCTAGTGCTAACGTTGCGCCTACTGCTACTCAATCGATACCCCCAGAACGTGTGGGATTAAGCGGCGAATATGATCAAAGTGGATTGGCAAAGCGGGTAGCTTTAGCATTTGATCAAGATCCCCAACTCGATGATGTTAATACCCTTTGGGTTGCTCAAACGGGTAGCACTGTAGTGTTGAAAGGTAAAGTTCCCAGTCAAGAAATTCTCAACAAGATGATTTCTGTAGCCCGTTCTGTGCATGGCACTACAAATGTTGACACTAACCAAGCCACGATTGGCTAGGTGTTAAGGAATTAAAAATTCAATAGTGGCGATCGCACTGCTTACCCCATCGCTTCCATTGCATAATATTTAGGGAGTAACCAATGGTTGGCGATGCCTGCGGCGGGCTTCGCCTATACTAACCCACCTCTCAATCCTATCTAAAATAGCTTGGTTGACTTGTTCAGGGCATTCGTCATGGGGACAATGCCCTACATCCTCCAAATTCAGCACTTCCAACTTTTCGTTGTACTGGGCGAATTGGCTAGCCAGGGCTGGCGGAACAAACCGATCCTTTTGTCCCCAAATTAACAACATGGGAATTGTTAAGGTTGGTAATACTGTCTTGACACTGGGACTAAAGTTAATTCCGATCGCAGCTTTGAACAAAGCACTAAAAGCCCTCGCCGAACCTCTATCTTGGGGAGGCCCTGCTAAAATTTCTATGAGTTCATCGGTAATCGCCTCTGGGTTAGCGTAGGCAAGACTAGCCCAGCGACGCAACACCCCAGGACGGCGCACGAAGTTAAATACAGGTTTCAGAATCAACGGCGAAGCGACAATATTTTTAATTGCTCTAACAACTGGTTGCAGCACAGGCGGAATTGCTTCTTGCTCTAGTGAAGGGTCGGGTAAACTCATCATCACCATACCCAGCACCATATCGGGGTGAGTGGCGGCGGCGGCCATCGAAATCAGTGAACCGTTGGAATTACCTATTAATATTGCTGGTTCACGGATAAATGTTTTCCAAAAATCGTAAACCTGCTCAACCCAGAGTTCGATACTGTAATTAGCTGCGGCTTTTTCAGAAGCGCCAAAACCCAGCATATCGATGGCGTAAACTGTATGATGCTCACCCAACACTTCTAAATTATGTCGCCAATGACCAATGGAAGCGCCAAAGCCATGTAGCAATATCAGGGGTGTTGTTTTCTGGTGATTTTGGCTAGGGCGAATGTAAGTGTAGCGGGTTTGCCAGCCGCGCCAAACCCAATCCCTTTGATTACCAACCCGTTCTTGCCAGTGTAGTGTAGTGGTCACACTTACCTCCGATTTATCAGCGTGAAATTCTATTATAAAAAATGCCTGAAAACCCCGTTACTTCAGTACCGAAGACTGGAAGTCCTGACTATTGACATAGCTCACGATCGCTTTTTGTCACTTTCTGGTTAGTCTTAAAATAATCCTGTAGTAAATCGCAAGCCCGCGACAGTAATTTTTCTAGTTTGATATCTTCCAAATCCTGAAAAATTACTGTACCGCTAGCACTTCCTGCGGCCAGAGTCTTACCGTCAGAACTGAAACTAATGCTGGTTAACTCACCTTTATCACCTTTCAAGGCAATCAGCAGCCTCCCTTCTCGGTTCCAAATCCTTACTTTGTCATAACTGCTAGCTGCCAGAGTCTTGCCATCGGGGCTAAAACTCACACTGATGAAACTATCGCCATCGCCTGTAAGATTATTTAGCAGATTCCCGTCCCGGCTCCAAATTTTGGCCGTGCTATCAATACTAACTGAAGCGATCCCCTTACCATCAGGTGACCAAGCAACCCCATTTACCCGGCGACTATGACTATTTAAGCTGTATAGCAATTTACCATCAATACTCCAGATTTTCACGGTTTTATCATCACTGGCTGAGGCTAGCAACTTACCATCTGGGCTAAAACTTACCCAATTCACTGCATCTTGATGTCCTTGCAAGGTGTTGAGTAGTTTACCCTCATGACTCCAAAGCTTTACTGTTTTATCTTTACTAGCCGAGGCAATTACTTGACCATTAGGCGACCAAGCTACACCCAGGACGGTATCTTGATGTCCTTGCAAGGTGTTGAGTAGTTTACCCTCACGACTCCAAAGCTTTACTGTTTTATCTTTACTAGCCGAAGCAATTACTTGACCATCGGGGCTGAAACTAACTCCCCAAACTTGACCTTGATGCCCCGTGAAAATACGGAGTAGTTTACCGTCTCGACTGAAAAGTTTTATAGTTTTGTCTTGACTTGCTGCTGCTAAGGTGAGATCGTCAGGGCTAAAACTGATACTAGTTATCCAGTCATCATTCTCGGCTTTGGGTTTTCGTAGTAACACATCGTCCCAACGCCAGAGTTTAATAGTTTGGTCTCGACTTGCAGAAGCAAAGGTGCGGTCGTCTGGGCTGAAACTAACGCTCTTAATCCAATTATTATGTCCCTTCAAAGTGCCGAGCAATACACCTTCAGAACTCCAAAGTTTGATCGTCTCGTCGGTACTTGCTGAAGCGATGGTGTTACCATTGCGGCTAAAACTGACGCTGGTAACTCCAGCAGTATGCCCTAATAAAGTTCTCAGTAGTTTACCCTCCAGATTCCACAGTTTGATTGTCTGGTCTAAACTAGCGGAAGCAATAGTTTTACTATCGGGTGACCAAGCTACAGCCAAAACTGCATCATTATGAGCTAGGAAGGTTTTGAGCAACTCACCGTCCCGGCTCCAAAGCTTGATGGTGTTGTCAGCACTCCCAGAAGCAATGGTCTGTCCATCGGTTGACCAAGCGACACTTAAAACTGTACTGGTATGTCCGTTTAAAGTTTTGAGTAATTTCCCGCCCTGACTCCAAAGTTTTACTGTCTTGTCTGTACTTGCAGAGGCAATAAGCTGACCATCAGGGCTGAAACTAACACTATTCACCAGAGCTTGATGCCCTAATAGAGTGGCTAGTAGTTGACCTTCTCGACTCCACAGTTTCACCGTCTTATCTTGACTAGCAGAAGCAAGGATTTGATTATCAGCGCTGAAACTGACGCTATTGACTACATCCTCATGCCCCGACAAGGTTTTGACTAAGCTACCATCAGGATGCCAGAGTTTAATTGTAGTGTCTGCACTAGCCGAAGCAATTAAAGAGCGATCGCGACTAAATATAGCACTATTTACCCCAGATATATGCCCGTGGAAACGATTGTACTCTCTTACCCCAGAAATTGCTTGATAGAGAGTCGTTAGCACTTGTTTTCTTGTATGAGAATCTACCCAGATTGCTTGTTGTAATTTTTTTCCTGCCTTCAAACCTTCCTTTAAGGCATCGATACCATTTTGTGAGGCAAAGAGGGCTTCACTTGATACACTCAGGGTTTTAATTTCGCTATCTACTGCTGTGAGCATAGAGACACTTAATCCGAATATGGCAAGTACAGAAGCAGTCAGGGCGATTGTCAACAAACGATTTAATTTACTTTCACTGAGTCTTTGTGCTTCTTGACTCTCTACTAGCCGCGCCATTAATATTTTTAGGTGCGGCTCTCCTTGCTGGCGAATAAACGTAGCTATGTAGTCATGTACCAGTTGATAACGGTCAAAAGGATTCTCTGGTAACAAAACCACCAAGCCAGATTTGACAAAAATCTCCAACACCAAATCTAATTTATTGCTATTTGTGGTTGCATCTGCGACTAATGCTTGCAAATCTCGTTCCAATTCAGCGCGAGTCTTCAGGGGGCGAGTTCCTTTTTCATCTGTGAGCAAATACAGTAATAATTCCGCCACCTGCTGATTTTCAACACCGCAATCATTAACAACTTCATCCAAATAGCGCTTAACCAGTTCTTCTTTAGTACCACGCTGCTGATATTCTGCCAGAGTTGTAATATTCTCCGTTTGCAGTTGCGCCCCCACTACCTGTAACTCAATGGGACGCACTTCACCCAATTCCCCGGCTAAATCTTGTACGAGTTGTTCAACTAAAGCAGGTTGTAAATGAAAGTTAGCTTTCTCTGTTAAACGCTGGATAATTAACTTCGCATCATCAGGCGAGAAGTTCCCCAACTTGTAAAGCACATTATTACTGAGAATGTCATTGCCAATAATCTTCAGGCTAGGCAAATCATTGCACTCTAGCAAGTAATGGATATAATCGACCCGCAGCGATAAGATAACCTTCAGCGATAGAACATTCAAACATTCTCCCAGAAACTCAAAGAATTGCTTCCTTTGGGCTGGTTCGGTGTAAACAAAGAAAAATTCTTCAAATTGATCAAAAATTAGCACTGTGCGGAGGTTGTGCTGTTCGTTTTCGCGGAGTTGGGAGAGGAGGGAGTGGGGAGTGGAGAGAGACGCGATTAATCGCGTCCGTACAAAGTGGGGATTTTGAGTATTTGAGGTCGAAATTCCGAGTTCCGAGGTCGAAGTTCCGAGTTCCGAGGTCGGAGTTCCGTGTTCCGAGGTCGGAGTTCCGAGTTCCGAGGCTGAAGTTTTGAGTTCCGAGGCTGAAGTTCCGAGTTCAAAGGTCAAACGTTGAGGTTTTGAACTCAAAACTTGAAATTCTAACTCTCCCTTGTCCCCTTGTCCCCTTGTCCCCTTGTCTCCCTCATCCCCCTCATCC
>NZ_WBKL01000163.1:0-6742 GCF_015714705.1 Nostoc sp. NZL
TTTACCTTAAACAGCAGAAGGCTCACACTGAAATGGTACTCCATTCAGTGTTGTGATGAATGTGCGTGAGTTGAGGAGTGTAGTCTGACCATATTTGAGCGTAGCGAAAACAGGAAAGACTACTGCGACGAAACAAACAAAATATTTGTTTTTGATAATTCAATCGTCGAAATATGTGTTACTGTGAATAAGTAAACACGGTAAGGTCGATGCCATGTATAGAGCAATTAAAGTTAGAATTTATCCCACTGATGAGCAAGAATCTCATCTAGCTCAATGTTTTGGTAATACCCGATGGTTGTGGAATTATATGCTTAATGCCACTACTATTGCGTATAAAGAAACGGGGAAAGGTCTTTCTAAGGCAGCAATGGATAAGTTACTGTCTGGGTTAAAAAAAGAATTTGAATGGTTAGGACTTGCGTACAGTCAAGTATTGCAGCGCGTCACATTTAACCTTTCAAGTGCTTTTGTCAACTTCTTTGAAGGACGCGCTAAATTCCCTAACTTTAAATCTAAACATGCTTTGCAATCTATTCAATATCCCCAAAACGTGAAACTGATGTCAGAGGACTCTGTGATTAAGTTTCCTGGGAATTTGGGTTTAATGAAAACCGTGTTTCACAAAGAATTACCGGATGCAAAATTCACGACTGTAACAATATCGAGAAATGCTGACGGTAAATACTACGCATCTATTCTTTTTAATCAAGAAAATACGCCAGTAGTAGCTATTAGAGACGCAATCGGTGTGGATTTAGGATTAAAGAACTTTGCTATAACGTCAGTTGGTTCAAAATATGACCTACCTAAAAAGAGATTAGCTAACTTAGAGAAGAATAGAAAACGCAAACAGAAGAAATTAGCTAAAAAGACAGATAAGACTTCAAACAAACGTCGTAAAGCTAAAGGAATAGTCGCCAAACTTTCTAGCAAAATCGCTAGAGTAAGAGAGGATTTTCTACACAAGCTATCTCGCAAAATAGCATACGAAAACCAAGTTATTTGTGTAGAAGATTTGGCAGTTAAAAACATGGTGAATAATCCTAACCTTGCAAAAGCTATTAGTGACCAAGGATGGGGAATGTTCCTCACTATGTTGAAATATAAAGCTGAGAGATTTGGGCATACATATCAGGAAATTAATCGTTTCTTCCCGTCATCTCAACTTTGTAGTGAGACTCTGCTACCAATCCCAATATTGCAAAATGGTTATGATTCATTGGGTATTAGGTTTGTAGATTGTCCACACTGCCATAAGCAGCATGATAGAGACATCAATGCTGCTATAAATATCAAAAATGAAGGATTGCGATTATGGGCGTTAGGAACTAGCGCTTCTGCCCTTGGAGGGGATGTAAGACCAAAGTCTTCAGGACGTAAAAAATCTACGAAGGTTGAGGCAATCCCCAATGAATTGGGAAGCCTACACTGTACCGTCAGGTCAGTGTAGGTAGTTCACTAAGTTCATCTCATTACATATATCTGCGACTCTACCACGGAGGTCAATATCTTGTAGCCTGATATGTAATGGTGAAGCTGTCATGCTTCAAAAATACAATATGACGCGGCACCTGCGGAATGTGTGTTATAAAAACGGGCAAGAGTCTTAAAAAAATCCGAAAGTCTTGACCGTGAAGCTTTTTCGTGAAATACCTCTAAGGATTCATGAAAAATTATCTGTAATTTTCCGTAATCGCAGACGTTTACTCTAATTTTTCGGTAAATGCATAATTCTTACACCAACTGAATCAAATGCTACCGTAAGCAATCAGCCTTTAGCGTTTAATCATCAGTAATCTTTAAAAGATTGGAAAAAATTATGTTAAGTATTCCTATTAACTTAAATTTACCTCGTACACCACGTTTAGTAACTTCCTTACCTGGGCCTCGTGCTCAAGCAATTGTACAACGCGATCGCGCCGTAACTTCCCCTTCTTACACCCGCGATTACCCGTTAGTTGTATCTCGCGGGCAAGGCTGTATGGTAGAAGATGTGGATGGTAATGTATTTCTGGATATGACCGCAGGTATTGCCGTTACCGCCACCGGACACGCCCACCCCGAAGTTGTCAAAGCAATTCAAGAACAGTCCGAACGTCTGCTGCACATGTCAGGGACGGATTTTTATTATGAGCCAATGGTGGAATTAGCGGAACAATTAGCAATTCGCGCTCCCTTTCCCCAGCCACAGAGTAATACTGGGTTTCCCGCAAAAGTATTTTTCACCAATTCCGGGGCAGAATCTAACGAAGGAGCGATCAAACTAGCTAGATATTACACCAAGCGATCGCTAATCGTAGCATTCTTAGGCGCATTTCACGGACGCACTTATGGGGCAATGTCTCTCACTGGTTCCAAAGCAGTGCAGCGAGCTAATTTTGGGCCTTTAGTTCCTGGGGTGACTCATATCCCCTATGGTACTCACGCTAGTTTGGATTACCTGGAACAACAGCTATTTGGCACAATTTTACCACCGCAAGAAGTAGCGGCGATCGTAGTTGAGCCGATTCAAGGAGAGGGTGGGTATATCGTACCAGAGGATGGTTTTTTAAAACGGATTCGGGATATTTGCGATCGCCACGGTATTCTGATGGTAGTGGATGAAGTGCAAGCGGGAATGGGGCGGACTGGTCGCTTATTTGCGATCGAGCATTGGGGAGTCATGCCTGATATCATTACCACTGCTAAAGGTATCGCGAGTGGTCTGCCATTAGGAGCGATACTTGCCAGACCAGAGTTAATGACTTGGCCTCCCGGTTCTCACGCTACCACATTTGGCGGTAATCCCGTAGCTTGTGCTGCTGGTATTGCTACACTGCGACTGCTGGAAAGTGATTTAATGGCCAATGCTACCCAGATGGGAGAAATTTTACAAGCTAGTCTTACCCAGTTGCATCAAAAATTTCCCAGAGTATCGCCGCCACGAGGTAAGGGTTTGATGGTAGCGGTGGACTTATTGGATGAACAGGGTAATCTTGATCATAAATTGCGCGATCACATTATCCAAGAAGCATTTTTACGCGGTTTATTATTGCTAGGTTGCGGTAAAGCAGCAATTCGTTTCTGTCCCCCTCTAGTTATTGACAGCGACCAAATTCAAATTGCCCTTCAGATTATCAGCGAGATTTTAAGTTCTTAAAATATTAGGGGAGTGAGGAGTGGTGCGCAGAGGGAGATTTCCTAACTTTTGACTCTTGACCCTTCCTTGACAAATGATTAATAACTAATGACTAATCTATATGAAACCCGAAATAGCCCTTAATTTATGGAAATTACTTTGGCAAGAATATAGCGCCAGAGTGAATCATGCCCGTACTTATCAACAAATGATTACTGCGGCGGGTGGAACAGTTACCAATGACCACATCGCCTTTCGGTCTCTGCGTTTATTAGTAGATACTCCACAGGGTCAAGTTAACTTGGGAATTGACTACCTCGCGCAACTTGCAGAAGCTTTAGGTTACGAGGCGGCTGGAGAGTATAATTTTGCTCAAACTCATCTGTATGCTCGTCATTATCGTCATCCGCAGCAAGAAGAAATTCACTTACCTAAGCTGTTTATCAGCGAGTTGATTGTCGATGAATTGCCTGCTAATATTGCCCAACTCATCTCTAAAACAGTATCTTCAATCCCAGACGAACTGACTTCACCCCTTAGTATTCTCAAACAAGACGGAAACGTTGAAACCATTGCTAAACAATTCCAGCAAGTCTTTACCCGCCCTTGGCTACCTCCCCAGCGTTCTGTTGTCGAAGAGGTGAATGAAGTTACTCAGTATGGGGCTTGGGTGTTGCTGCATGGATATGGTGTCAACCATTTTACAGGCTACGTCAACGGCCAGAATACTCCACAATATCCAGACATTGATAGTACCGCCAGTGCTTTGGCTAATCTGGGTGTACCAATGAAAGCAGAGATAGAGGGAAATGTTGCTTGTGGTTTACGGCAAACTGCAACTCAAGCAGTCACAGAAATGGTAACAGTGTTAGATGATAATAGTGGCGCAGAAATTCAGATCCCTTGGACTTATGCCTATTATGAAATTGCCCAGCGCTATCTAGTAGAAGTAGAGCCTGGAAAGCAGGTACTTTTCGATGCTTTTTTAGGAAGTAATGCCCAGCAACTGTTTGAAATGACTCGTCTTTCTAAGTAGTTCAGAGTAAGTCTTACCAAGGCTTCAAGGGTTGGAAATATCGCGTTTTGCCAGATATTGGTACATCTGCCAACGTGTATCTACCTCAGCTTGGGCTTGTTCTAACAAGTTCTTGGCAACGTCGGGTTTGCTCTTTGTGAGCATTTTGAAGCGATTTTCTTGATACATAGAATGTTCTACAGATTGCGTAGGCGATCGCATATCCAATTGCAAAGGATTTTTACCCTGGTTGAGCAACTCTGGATTATGCCGATACAGCAACCAACGACCTGATTCTACCAGAGTTTTTTGATGATTCATCCCTGTGGTCATGTTAATGCCGTGGGCGATGCAATGGCTGTAAGCAATAATTAGTGATGGGCCATCATAAGCTTCTGCTTCCAAAAATGCTTTCAGGGTATGTTCATCTCTAGCACCAAGGGCTACACTCGCTACGTAGACATTTCCGTAGGTCATGGCAATCATCCCTAAGTCTTTTTTAGGTGCAGGCTTGCCACTAGCGGCATATTTAGCAACTGCGGCTCGTGGGGTAGCTTTGGAAGATTGACCGCCTGTATTAGAATACACTTCTGTATCCATCACTAAAATGTTGACATTCCGACCACTAGCAATTACATGATCGATGCCGCCAAAGTCAATATCATAAGCCCAACCATCACCGCCAACAATCCAGACGCTTTTTCTCACCAAGTAATCAGCAAGAGATTTGAGATTTTGAATTTTGGATTTTAGATTGGGGTCGAAAGTTACAATTTCATCTAACTTCTGCTGCAAAAGTTCTATTCTTTCGCGCTGTTCCCAAATATCAGCTTCAGATTTTTGTTCAGCTTTGAGGATTGACTGAGCAAGGTTTTCATCTATTTCACTCCCCAACTTGTGCAGCAATTCCGCCGCAAACTCGGCTTGTTTGTCAAGGGAGAGGCGGAAGCCAAAACCGAATTCGGCGTTATCTTCAAATAGATTATTAGACCACGCCGGGCCGCGTCCTTGGGCGTTGGTTGTCCAAGGAGTTGTGGGGAGATTTCCGCCATAGATTGAAGAACAACCTGTAGCATTGGCGATGACAGCGCGATCGCCAAACAGTTGTGTTAATAATTTTAAATAAGGTGTTTCACCACAACCTGCACAAGCACCAGAGAATTCAAATAAAGGTTCTTGCAGTTGTTGTTGACGAATCTGGTTTAATTTTAGCGATCGCCTATCAGGATTAGGTAAACTCAAAAAGAAATCCCAGTTTTTTCGCTCTTGTTCTCGCAATGGCAACTGTTGTGCCATATTAATCGCTTTTTGCGATGGCTCAGATTTATCTTTAGCAGGGCAAATATTTACACAAATAGTGCATCCCGTACAATCTTCTGGAGCAACTTGAATGGTAAATTTTTGATTGGCAAAGTCTTTATCTTTTGCACCAGTTGACTTAAATGTTTCTGGTGCATTGACTAACTCATCCGGTTGATAAGCCTTTGCACGGATAGCGCTATGGGGACAAACCATGACGCACTTACCACATTGTACGCAGACATCCGGCTCCCACACAGGTATCTCTTCGGCAACGTTACGTTTTTCCCATTTGGCAGTACCTACGGGAAAGGTGCCGTCAACTGGTAATGTGCTAACAGGTAAATCATCACCTTCCCACACCATAATTTTCCCCAAAACTTCCCGCACAAATTCGGGAGCGGAGTTAAGAGGAGAGACGCGATTAATCGCGTCTGTACAAAAGTTTGAAGTAGAGGCGCGATTAATCGCGTCTGTATTGAGGATTGTTTGTGGGACATCTACTTTATGCAAGTTGTCTAGGGTGTTGTCTACAGCTTGCAAGTTCATGCGGACAACTTCTACACCTTTTTTACCATAGGTTTTGTCTATCGCTTGTTTGATTTTAGCGATCGCTTCTTCTTGCGGCAAGACACCCGCTAAAGCAAAGAAGCATACCTGCATAATCGTGTTAATTCTGCCACCCATGCCACTTTCACGGGCAACTTGGCTAGCATTGATTACGTATAATTTCAAATGCTTGTCGATAATTTGCTGCTGCACCTTCAACGGTAGATATTCCCAGACGGTATCTGCATTGTATGGACTGTTAAGCAGCAAAGTCGCCCCAGGAATAGCAGCCTTCAAAATATCTATGCGTTCCAGAAATCCCCAATGATGGCAACCAATAAAGTTAGCTTGGTCAATTAGGTAGGTAGAGCGAATTGGCTCTTTACCGAAACGTAGATGAGAGACGGTTATCGAGCCAGATTTTTTGGAATCGTAGACAAAATAGCCTTGGGCGTAATTGTCGGTTTCTTCACCAATAATCTTGATGGAGTTTTTGTTAGCCCCAACAGTACCATCAGCGCCTAACCCATAGAACATTGCCCTGACAACATTATCCGATTCTGTAGAGAAGTTAGGGTCAAAACTCAAGGAAGTATGACTAACGTCGTCATTAATCCCAATAGTAAAGTGATTTTTTGGTTTAGCTTGAGCAAGATTGTCAAAGATGCCCTTCACCATCGCCGGCGTAAATTCTTTAGAAGAAAGACCGTAACGACCACCAATAATTTTAGGCAGAGGGGCAGGGGGCAGGGGGTAGG
>NZ_WBKL01000113.1:0-2683 GCF_015714705.1 Nostoc sp. NZL
GGAAAATATGTTAGCTACTTTCCTGATTGAGATGTTTTTCTCAAGATGTGCTGCAACTATTTTTTCTCGTAGATCGACAGAATATGACTTCATTTAAAAGTATTTATATTTTAATCTAGTGTACCTCATAATAGACGCAAGTGCTGTAATGGGTCAACCGAGTGTTTTTCTTAGTTTTCCAGACTCGTTTTGGGATTTGAAGACGAATACTCGGAAAGCGTAGGTCAGCACGTTTTTGCTTTGAGTCGTAACCTTTGTCGGCAGCCAGTACCTTGATTCGCTTACGTGGTCGCCCGCGCTTCAAAGTTTTTAGTTTTACCTTATCAATTAGAGGTAAGACTTGTTCTCTCTCGTTTCCGTTGGCTGGAGTAGTGGAATTAGCTAAGGG
The DNA here is from genome assembly GCF_015714705.1 of Nostoc sp. NZL. Classification (NCBI taxonomy): domain Bacteria; kingdom Bacillati; phylum Cyanobacteriota; class Cyanophyceae; order Nostocales; family Nostocaceae; genus Nostoc; species Nostoc sp. NZL. The sequence continues at coordinate 389 of NZ_WBKL01000113.1, forward strand.
CATTCCATTGCCCTCAGTCAGAGTGTGAATGAGGATACCTTTTCCTTTGCCACCATAGGCTACGTCTTCACCTCCTCCTTTCCCCTACGGTGTACACACAAGTCGAAGTAAACTACTAGGGTCAGGGATTTGAGGGTGCAAGAGAGAGTGGAAAATCCAATAAGAATTCATGCTCAACGCTGGAAAGGAAAAGCATTTGGCGACCCAAGGTTGATAAAAAGGGGGCAGCATTGTACGAAGCTTTGGGAAAACATCAATCAGTGAGTATTCGTCAAATCAGTAGAAATAGAGCAGAACAAGTAGGGTAGTACCGCTTTTTGGAGAATGAGAATGTGACAGTAGGGGAATTAGTCCAAAGCCTGTCAGACCACTGCGTGTTACAGATAGAAGGAAAGCATATATTAGCCATCAGTGATAGTAGCGAAATTAACTTGCAGTCTCATGTAGGCAGGTTGAAAGCAGAGAATCTAGGTGTAGTTGGAAACAACACAGATGTGGGATTTTATATTCATCCCACTCTAATATTGGATGCAGAAAATGGATTCCCTTTGGGGATAAGCACAGTACAACTTAACCACTCACCAAGTCGTTTGTTTAGAACAAGCACTCTGTGTAATTAAATGGTACACAAGGAGAAACAGCGAATTGAACAACTGTTTGCCACCCTCAAAACTGCCGGCTTAAATCTTGAAGCGACCCAATTAGAGTCCATTGCTGCCATCCAGCGACTAACGGTGTTAGCTTTGTCGGTTGCTGTACGAATTTTACAACTGATTCAGGGACGGGATAATCCTGACTTGCCTGCAACTATTGCCTTCTCGGATGAGCAACAGCAATGCTTGTCTACTGTTGCACCTACGTTAGAGGGAAAAACCCGACTTCAACAAAATCCCTATCCTCCTCAAACTCTTGCTTGGGCTACTTGGATTATTGCTCGACTTGGTGGTTGGTCTGGTTATAGGTCTCAAAAACCTCCGGGAATTACTACTTTGAGTCGCGGGCTTGAGCAGTTTGAATCCACATTTTTTGGCTGGAAACTCGCTCTGGGTCAACTTGTGTGTACACCGTAGGGGAAAGGAGGGGGTGACAGCATATTCCCTACGGTAGCGACTGATCATCAATCCGTAAAGCGGGAGTAAAAGGCGGTAACTGGGAGCCTAACCTGGAATCCCGTCGAGCATAGATGGTCACGGATAACGAGAGTGAAGCTGCATTAAACTATCGTCACTACGAACTAGCCAAATCAGGCTGACAGGCTAGACCAAAAGGTAAAGGATAAGGGTTGGCGTTACATCCCCGACCAACATTCACCCCAAATAAACCCGGTAGACAGCAGCATCCTAAAATCATCGTCAAATGAACATCAGGAACGAAGTAACCGCTAGTTTGCTCTCAGGCAAAGGTCGATCTGCCTGAGTAGGTGTCAACCGGATGCAACTAGACGGAAGGATTGGCTAGGAAGCAAAACGCCCTAGGTAATGCTAGGGATATGCAAACGTAGCCACTGCAAATTGAAAGATGGAATTGATGAGTAGAGTGAAAATGTCATGAACCAATCGCTAATAACGGTTAGGTATGAATGGAAGGCAATCCCTTGGCGCAAGCTAGAGGTGAAAGTTTTCAAGCTCCAAAAGAGAATCTATCGAGCTTCAATGCGTGGAGATGTCAAGTTAGTCCACAGACTACAACGACTCCTAGTGAAGTCCTGGTCAGCCAAGATTTTGGCAGTCCGAAAGGTTACGCAGGACAATCAAGGGAAGAAAACCGCAGGGGTCGATGGAATCAAATCCCTCAGCCCCAAAGAACGTCTTGAGATGGTGATGAAGTTAGAGATTAAACCCTCCAAATTACCGACTCGCAGGGTATGGATTCCAAAACCCGGAACAGACGAAAAACGACCCTTGGGAATTCTAGTAATACAAGACCGTGCCATCCAGGCAATGGTTAAAAATGCCTTAGAACCCGAATGGGAAGCAACTTTTGAAAGGTCAAGTTACGGTCTTCGACCAGGACGTAGCCCCCATGATGCTATTGCCAGTATCTATAACCTCGCCCGTCCGAATAAACGGAAGAAATGGGTGGTAGATGCAGACATTCAAGGATGTTTTGACAACATTTCACATAATTTTCTGTTAGAGCGATTAACAGGCTTTCCAGCCCGTGAATTAATTAAACAGTGGCTACTAGCAGGATATATGGAAGCGGGTTCATGGCATCCTACAGATGCTGGTACACCGCAAGGGTCTGTTGTCAGTCCGTTGTTAGCAAATATAGCTTTGCACGGTATGGAATCTG
>NZ_WBKL01000069.1:0-33715 GCF_015714705.1 Nostoc sp. NZL
AGTAATGTGTGTGCACGCCGAATTTCTCTGGCTTTTGCTGAACCCTTTTTGACTAGAGCCAGTAGTTCTTCCCTCTGTGATTCACTCAGATTAATTTGATACTTTTTGCTCATACACCCTTTTTCCTTCTTCTGCGATCGCTTGTCTGCTTGTGAATACCAATGCATCCACATTGCTATTTAATCACACTTGATTATAACCCCGCAAAATTAATGGGACAGACCACTAGTAGCAATTGCCATTGCCTATGCGATCGCAGGTGTTGGTACGTGGATTATTCTCAAGGTTATCGATGCTACAGTCGGGCTACGAGTCAAAGAGGAAGCAGAATTGCAAGGTTTGGATATCAACGAACACGGCGAAGAAGGTTACAATTCCGAGTTTGGCGATCGTCCCACTTCGTAAAGAGGACTGAGTTAGGAGTTGGGATTTTTCTTTCAATACAAAATCCAAAATTGGGCTGATTTGCGATCGCTAGCGTTAAAATTTGATTCAAATAATTGGTAAATTTCGCTAGTCGTGTCTACATCTGCAAAAACCTTTCCTATCTGGGCATTTTTCTCGCTGTTAACCAACGGCATCCTAATGTTGGCGGTCATCCTGTTAATTTGGCAACAGCAGAGATTGTCCGCTTTTTTTGGGATAATAACATCCCCAGAACCAATCAGCCTGAATAACTCACCGCAAATTACTACACCTGATTTAGGTCGCCGTCACCAACTCACTTACCAAGAGTGGGTGGACATCCTCAAGCAAGAAGCCAAGGTCGCCGCTGACCAACGTTCTCCCAATTTAACCATCCTGGCGGGAGATTCTCTGAGTTTGTGGTTTCCCCCTGAGTTATTACCCGAAGGTAAAAATTGGCTCAATCAAGGGATTTCTGGCGAAACCAGCAGTGGACTGTTGAAAAGATTGAAGATATTTGACCGCACCCAGCCAGAGGTCATTTTTGTGATGATTGGCATTAATGACCTAATTCGAGGGATAAACGATGGGGTTATTTTAGATAATCAGCGGCAAATTATCAATTACCTACGAAAGACGCATCCTACAGCGCAGATTATTGTCCAATCGATTTTGCCACATGGGGCAGAGGAAGCAACTTGGAAAGGACGAGATAAACTTCTAGCTGTGGCCAATAGTCGCATTAGCAAGTTGAATCAGCAACTGCAAAGCCTTTGTACCAGAAAAGGAGTCAAATATCTCGATTTATATCCCTTGTTTACCAACAAGCAAGGAAATCTCCGCCGCGAATTTACTACTGATGGCTTACATTTAAGCCCTGAAGGCTATATAGTTTGGCGTTCTGCATTGCAGATTTATAGCGAGATCGAATTAAAACCCCAGCAAGAAAAAGAGGGGAAAAGGGAAAAGGTTAAAGGGTAAAAGGATTTAATGCCTTTTACCCTCTCTGGTAATATCTTTGAATACAAGTCTGTATAAATCTCGTCTTGGCGCGAGAAAATAAGAAATAGTGGTTTAAATAGACAAATCTAATGGATACAAAAGCTTTTAAACGCAGCCTGCAACATTCAGAAAATTACAATCGCAAAGGCTTTGGTCATCAAGCAGAAGTTGCGACCCAGTTGCAATCTGAGTATCAGAGTAACTTGATTCAGGAAATTCGCGATCGCAATTACACTCTACAACGAGGTGATGTGACAATCCGACTAGCACAAGCCTTTGGCTTTTGCTGGGGTGTAGAACGAGCTGTGGCAATGGCCTATGAAACCCGTCAGCACTTCCCTACAGAACACATCTGGATTACTAACGAGATTATCCACAACCCTTCTGTAAATCAGCGAATGCAGGAGATGGAAGTAGAATTCATCCCCATTGAAGGAAAAAATAAAGACTTTTCTGTTGTGGGAACTGGTGATGTAGTGATATTACCTGCTTTTGGAGCAAGCGTTCAAGAAATGCAGATCCTTCACGAGAAAGGCTGCAAAATTGTTGATACAACTTGTCCTTGGGTATCTAAAGTTTGGAATACAGTAGAAAAGCACAAAAAAATCGACTATACATCAATAATTCACGGTAAATATAAGCACGAAGAAACAGTTGCGACTAGTTCCTTTGCTGGCAAGTATTTGATTGTGTTGAATTTACAAGAAGCACAATATGTTGCTGACTATATTATCAATGGTGGAAACCGTGAAGAATTTCTGACAAAATTTGCTAAAGCTTGTTCAGCAGGATTTGATCCCGATCAAGATTTAGAACGAGTTGGCATTGCCAATCAAACTACGATGCTTAAAGGCGAAACTGAGCAAATCGGCAAGCTTTTTGAGCGGATTATGTTACAAAAGTATGGCCCCACCGAGTTAAATCAGCATTTCCAAAGCTTCAATACTATTTGTGATGCCACTCAAGAACGGCAAGATGCCATGTTGGAGTTAGTGGAACATAATTTAGATTTCATGGTAGTAATTGGTGGGTTTAATTCATCCAATACTACTCAGTTGCAACAAATTGCTTTTGAGCGGGGAATTCCTTCTTATCATATTGATACTGTTGAACGGATTAAATCAGGAGATTCCATAGAACATCGGCAACTAAATGGGCAGTTAATAACTACAGAAAACTGGTTACCAGATGGAGAAATTGTCGTGGGAATTACTTCTGGTGCTTCTACGCCAGATAAGGTAGTAGAAGATGTGATTGAGAAGATTTTTGCATTGAAAGCAACAGCAGCGCTGGTTTAACAGTCTCAGTGATTGATTTCATCTCTTGGCGAAACACCACATCAATATTGGTTCTCAAGTAAGCAAGTTTGTAGTAAGGACTAAATTCCTTACTACGAACTATCAAAACTAGCTTGACAAAGTATTAGTATTCACTGCTAACTGATAACTACATTGGCTAAAGAGTGAAAGATGAAGCAGCAATATTCTTATCCAATCAGCGCCTCATAGTCATCATGTGACCCAATCCAGATCCAGTAATAATCCTCGCCGTTCTTAAGTGCTAGTGCGCGATATCCACCACTAATCCTGACTGATCATAAATCAGTTCCTACTTTTTTGAAATGCAAAGACGGATAAAATTGATTATTAATCCAAAGACGATACGACTTTCTAGATTGCTCTTTAACTTCATCTGAAAGTGCAGCATAAGAGCGCCAAAAATCAGGGGTTGTTAAGGATTTCATCTAACGGTTTCACCCGATTAGCTTCAATATCTGCTTTTGCACGCTGGATTAACTGATCCAATCGACCCAATTTTGCATCTGTTTCAATTTGCTTGTCCCAAGCATCGTTAAGATATTCTTGGAGCCAGTTTGATAAATCCCGCATTTCACCTTCAGACAGTTGCATAATAGCGGCTTTTATTTCTGGGAGTGAGTTCATCCTGTTATCCTCAATCCAGCACTATAAAATATAACCAAAATTGACGGAATAATTCAGAATTAGAATTAGTGTCAAGTCTTAGTTATGAAGTAATAATTATTAATTTAATCATTAATTAGCATGGCAGAGAAATGGCTTTCTATCGTCGGCATTGGGGAAGATGGATTACAGGGGTTAAGCGCGATCGCTCTTTCCCTAATCACTCAAGCTAAAGTAATTGTGGGAGGCGATCGCCATTTAGCAATGCTCCCTACAGATGATCAACGTGAAAAACTAGTCTGGACATCCCCTATAAGCACTTCTGTAGAAGAAATCATCCAGCGTCGCGGTCAGTCAATTTGTGTACTCGCAAGCGGTGATCCCATGTGTTATGGCATTGGTGTCACCTTGACGCGGCGAATTCCCGTCTCTGAAATGACAATTATCCCTGCACCTTCAGCCTTCAGCCTCGCCTGTGCCAGGATGGGATGGTCTTTAACTGAGGTGGAAACCTTGAGTTTGAATGGTCGTCCATCCTCCCTACTTCAGTCTTACATTTACCCAAAAGCGCGACTATTGATTTTGAGTGAAGGGAAGGACACACCCGCTATTGTTGCTCAAATTTTGACAAATCGTGGCTATGGTGGCAGCAAAATCACCGTATTGGAGCGTATGGGCGGCAGTCATGAAAGAATTGTGGAAGGTACGGCTGCATCTTGGAATGAAACAGAAATTGCTGCTTTAAATGCGATCGCAGTTTATTGTATTGCTGATGCTGGGGTTACTCCATTACCAAGATTACCAGGACTACCAGATAACGCCTACCACCATGATGGACAGTTAACCAAGCGTGAGGTTAGGGCAATTACCCTAGCAGCTTTGGCACCCACGCCCGGAGCGTTGTTATGGGATGTTGGTGCGGGTTGTGGTTCAATTTCTATTGAATGGATGCGAAGCCATGCTCGGTGTCGAGCGATCGCGATCGAGCAAAATTCATCTAGACTACTTTACATTGCCGATAATGCCGCCACTCTCGGTACTCCAAATCTGCAAATCATTGAAGGTAAAGCGCCCTATGCCCTAAAAGACTTGCCTACACCAGATGCCATCTTTATTGGTGGTGGGGTGACAGCAACAGGACTTTTTGATATTTGCTGGGAAGCGCTGCGGCCGGGTGGGCGTTTGGTGGCAAATGTTGTGACGGTACAAGGCGAGCAAACTTTATTTCAATGGCATGAACGAGTCGGTGGTGATTTGACTCGTGTTGCAATCCAGCGGGCGGAACCTATTGGTAAATTTTTGGGCTGGCGAGCAATGGCACCAGTGACGCAATGGATAGTTGTGAAGTCTGAAACTAAATGATCGCATTTGTAATTGTGCTTGTAACTCTCAAGTTTTCAGAGGGATACATATAAATTAATTAATCACCCCAAATAAGCTTTTTTAACTCGCTCATCACTAATTAATTCTGATGCTGCGCCTGTTAAAGTTATAGAACCAGCTTCCAAAACATAACCGCGATCGGCAATTTGTAGTGCAAGATTAGCGTTTTGTTCAACTAACAAAATAGTTACGCCTGTATCACGAAGATTTTCAATAATTGAGAAGATTTCCCGGACGATCGCAGGTGCTAAACCTAAGCTAGGCTCGTCTAAAAGTAAGAGTTGTGGTTTACTCATGACAGCGCGAGCGATCGCTAACATTTGCTGTTCACCGCCGCTGAGGGTTCCTGCTAGTTGATTGCGTCTTTGTGACAAACGGGGAAATAGCTCAAATTGGCGCTGAATATCTGCTTTAATCTCAGTTTGATTGGAGCGAATATAAGCACCCAAAAGTAAATTATCAAATACTGTTTGTCGCGCTAATACTCTACGTCCTTCAGGACAGTGGGCGAGACCAAGTTGTACAACTTCGTGAGTTTGGCGGCGGGTAATATTATGTCCATTATAGATAATTACACCACTCTTAGGATTAACTACTTTAGATATGGCGCGGAGTGTAGTAGTTTTACCAGCACCGTTAGCACCAATTAGAGTAACTACCTCGCCTTTTTGAATAATTAAATTAATCTTTTTCAGAGCTTGGATGCCGCCATAATTTACATCAAGTTCTTGAACTTCTAAAATTGTATAGTTTGGTCTACTATCGGCTTTCATCGGCGGTTTACATCCAGAAATGTTGATTCAAAACCTAACATACATCAATCATACATTTCTTAAAACAGTGCGTAGGCGTACCCCATCGTAGACATTGCTTCAACTTAAAAACCAACGCCAGAATACTGCAATCTTTATGATGTACCATTAATTACTAATTAAAGATATCAAGCGTCCTGTGGCAAAAGCAGCAGATATTGGTAGCAAACGACTAATTAATTTAGCTCCCGATGCATGGGTACAGTGGGTAACACAACGTCCCGAAGTGGTGGCGAAAGAAATTCTCGGTTCTGAGTTTCAGTGGATTAGCCGCGAAACAGATGTGTTGGTGAAGGCATACAGTGGCACCCACGGGGATTTTCTGGTACTTAACGAACTACAGTTGCGTTACACAACACATATGCCTCTACGGATGAGAGCCTATGCTGCCTTGGCACAAGAACGCTATCGATTGCCAACTTACCCAGTACTGATCAACATTTTACCGCCCCCATCTACCTTAACGATTGTCAATAGTTACGAGCAGGAATTTTTGGGATTACGTGCTATCCAAGATTATCGCGTGATTAATTTGTGGGAAATCGATGCTGAGATAGTGTTTCAGCAACCACTACCATCGTTGTTACCCTTTGTGCCAATCCTGCGAGGAGGGGGAGAGGTATCAGTTGTGCAACGCGCATTGCAAGCGCTACGAGCAGATGCACAGTTAAACCAATTAGAATCATTGCTGGCATTTTTTGCTAGCTTTGTGTTAGATACGCCTTTAGTTCAACAAATCATGAGGTGGGATATGGCAGTATTGCGAGAATCGCCTTGGTATCAAGAAATTGAGCAAAGAGGTATTCAGCAAGGTATTCAGCAAGGTGTTCAACAGGGTGCGCGACAGCAGTTAATCCGAGTATTGCGACGACGCTTTGGTGAAATTCCTCAAGAGGTAGAAGCAAGGCTTGAGGGCGAAAGTGTGGAACAATTAGAAAATTTAATGGATAGCGCGATCGCTGTGAGTTCTCTAGACGAATTTGTGCAAATTTTGTCTACATGAATTCATTCATTTCCCAAATAAGCTTCAATTACAGCCGGATCATTTCTGACAACTGCTGGTTTACCCAAAGCAATCAATTGGCCAAAATCTAACACCGCAATGCGATCGCACAGACCCATAACTAAGGGTACATGGTGTTCTATAAGGATGATCGTCAAATTGAAGCGATCGCGCAGGCTACGGATAAATTCACTGAGTTGCTGCTTTTCGTTGGGGTTCATCCCCGCCGCAGGTTCGTCGAGAAGTAAGATTTGCGGTTTTAAGGCTAAAGCACGGGCAATTTCCAGCCGACGCTGATCACCATAGGCAAAGTTTTTGGCTTTTTCGTCAGCGCGATCGCTCAAGCCAATCATATCCAATAAATCTAAAGCTTTCTGTTTAGTTTTAAGTTCTTCATTAGGCGCTGGTGGCAATCCCAAAACTCCTGTAATCATATTACTTTTAGTGTGCAAATGCCGAGCAATAATCACATTTTCTAACGCCGACAATTCCCCAAATAAACGAATATTTTGGAAGGTACGGGCGATACCTAAAGCAGCAATTTGATGGGGACGCAGTTGAGAAACTTCTGCACCTTGATAAATTAATTTACCGCTAGAAGGGGGAATAAAAGCGGTAATTAAATTAAACAGTGTTGTTTTGCCAGCACCATTAGGGCCAATAAGTCCAAAAATCTCATGTTTATTTACACTAAAAGATACATTGTTGACCGCCACTAGACCACCAAAACGGCGAGTCAATGCTCTTGCTTCTAAGACAATACTGCTGTTAGCTTCTGAAATACTGTATGACATTTTTGCATATTATTTATGAATAGTTCACTTTTGGCTTTTACGCCTTTGAAAAATATCTGGAGTAATTAGCCCTTGAGGGAAAAAGATTGTACCTATTACTATTAGTAAGCCAAAAATAATTAATCTACCATCTCGCAAAAATTGTGCTAACCAATTAGGTAAACCACCAGTATCAGCGAGACTTCGCAGAATTTCTGGTAAGGCTGTAAATACCATACCTCCAATTACCGGCCCTAAAAAACTTCTCGAACCACCAATCAAAACAAAAGTTAAATATATAATACTGGCATCAAAAGTACCTTGACGAGCATTCCAGGTATTAAGGAAGTGGGCGCTAATTGCACCTACAACTCCTGCAAGCATAGCCCCTAATGTAAACGCCAAAACTTTGTAATAAGTCGGATCTATTCCCATTGCACCCGCAGCTAATTCATCTTCACGGATAGCAATAAAAGCCCTTCCTACGCGGATGCGTTCTAAACGGTAAAGCAGCACCATACTAATTAATAGTAAGGGGAGAGCAATCCATAAATATTCAATTTGTGTTTGGAAAGGTTGAGGAATGCCAAAAATTCCAACAGCACCACCTGTAATATCCAAGTTGAGAGATATGACGCGCAAAACTTCCACAAAAGCTATAGTAGCGATCGCTAAATAAATTCCTCGCAATCGCAACGCCGGAATGCCGACTATTATACCCAATAAACCAGAAATTATACCAGCAATTAGCATCTCCAATAACAACAATGGAATGGGAAATAAACCACTGCTAGATGTCAAAACTTTTGTGGATAAAATTGCTGCAATATACCCACCTAAAGCATAAAAGCCCGGACTAGCTAAAGACAATTGTCCTGTCATTAGCGGTAAGTAAAGTGATAACCCTAGTAGCGCCCCCAATACCATAGAGACAATTAAAGAACCGTAAGTAGCGAAAAAATCAGCCATTTTAAAACATTTTGATTAAGCTTAATCAACCTATCGCTTTTATCAACTATTAAGCTGTTAATATTTGCTCTGCTGTCAGCGCCAGTTCAGGAAAAGTTCGTGACACGATCCGTTCTGAACTTCTAAACTGTGTGCGTTGGTATTTTCCCTCAGTATCTAATATAAAAACAAACACAGCCGGAACTTTTGGATTTCCCAAATACTCTCTTAGCCCAATTGCCAAATAATCTATAATCCAATATTCTGTAATACCTAAGCGTTGATATTCATCTAATTTATCAATGTAGTCATCTTCCCAATTAGTTGATGTTACCTCTACAGCTAATTGGATAGGTTCTTCAAGTGCAGAATAAGCAGAACGATTCGAGCGCCATTTATCTTTATCTATGACACTTACATCAGGCTTGCGCCCTTGCTCTATGCCATTAGCAGTTATAGTTTTAAAGACTGCTGTGTTTTTTACTACGTAATTAAGATTTAGACGTTTAATTTCATCTTTGAAAGAGTCAGCCGTAAAGTCAGCGACATCATCATGATTTCTCGTAGCACGCACTTCTACAATTTCTCCATCTACAAGTTCATATAAACCTTCCTCTGGACACTGTTCTAAAAATTGCTCAAAAGTTAATTGTTGTTTGGTGTATGTTTTCATGGCACTACGTATCTTCAAACTTTCTGGATAAATCTTCGTCCTAGCAAACCTTGGGGTCTAACTAATAGCATCATAAACAAAATTCCAAAGGCTACTGCGTCTTTATAACCAGAGAATTCAGCAGGGACAAACGCCTCCACTAATCCAATTACTAAACCTCCCACCACCGCACCAGGAATACTACCTAAACCACCTAAGACAATTACCGCTAAACCCCGTAAACCAAAAGCAATGCCGAAATATGGCCCTGCAATACTAACACTAGAGGCGACTAAAGTTCCTGCTAATCCTGCTAAGAAACTGCTGATGAAAAATGTTAGGATGATAAAGCGATCGCTATTAATTCCTAACAAACTAGCTGTAGTTGGATCTTCTGCGATCGCCTGCATTGCCTTACCATATTTAGTCCGATTGATAAAATAGGTAAGAATTGCCACAATCACAACTGATACACCAAAAATTACCACCTGGACACTGCGAATAGGAATTGGGTTTTCTGGACTACCAAAATTAAACGCAGGTGGCAAATTTCCGTAAGTATTTGCGGGGTATGTGTAACTTTCTGCGCCTACTAAATACTGGATTAAGTTCACAATTACTACTGCTACTCCCAAGCTAGAAACAACAGTTAGCAAAGGGTCAGATCCTTGACGGCGCAAAGGTTGAAAAGCAACGCGTTCCATCACTACCCCTACCAATCCCGCCAAGCTACTTCCTAAAATCAAGGCTATAGCAAATGGTAATTTTATCGGTAGGGCTGCATTAGCTAGCAAGCCGTTAAATCCAAAACTACCACCCATGAGTGCATAAGTAAAATATGCACCCAAGGTAAAAATCGCACCATGAGCTAAATTAATAATGCCCAAAATGGAATAAACTAAGGTATATCCTAAGGCAAAAATTGCATAAACGCTGCCTATGGATAACCCATTTAATAATTGCTGCAAAAATAGATTGATATTCATTTAGCAACTATTTTATAAATGTAAATTTACCTTGGCTTCCATCTTTTGGTATCTTGATTTGGGCTACATAAAAATCTTTTTGAACAACTTCACCTATGGGAGTAAAACCAATTTCACCTAGTGGTGTATTGTATGTTCCGGCAAGTATTTGTTTGTTTAATTGCGTCCGCAATTCTGGTAGTTGCAATTTGTTGACTTTGCTCTTGTTATCTAAAGCTTGGAGTGCTTCGACATAAACCTGCACGGCTGCAAAAGCTTGGGCGCTAAATTGAGGTGGTTCTTTCTTGTATTCGTCAGTATAGGCTTTACGAAATGCCGTGTTAATTTCACCTGGATGCTGTGGACTGTAAGCTTGAGCAATCAATACGCCATCACAAAGTGCATTACAAACTGTCAATATATTTGATGTATTTAGACCATTACCACCGACAATTAAGCCTTTATAACCCAGTTCTCGTAATTGTCTGATTAAATTACCACCATCAGCAGCTAAACCAGAAATAATGATCAAATCTGGTTTGAGATTAATGGCATTAGTAGCTTGGCTTTGAAAATCTGTATCACTGGTTTGGAACTTCTGTACTGTTACCAATTCCAGCCCTTGATCCTTAACTGTTTGTTGAAATATTTCTGTTTCTGACTTGCTAAATGCATCATTTTGAGCATAGAAAACTGCGACTTTTTTAACTTGGGAGTTTTGCTTAAGTGCAGCTTTCACCGAATAAGGTGCGACAATGGAAACTGGTGCGGAAACACGGGCAACGTAATCACCAATTTCGGGTATGTTTTTAGCAGTATTTGATGGCCCAAGAATGGGTACTTTTGCCCGTTCGGCAATAGGGTTAGCACTAAAAGCTTGCTGTGACAAAGTTGGTCCCACAATCCCAATAACTTTATCTTTATTAATTAAAGTTTGAAAAGCGTTAATTGCTCCAGCTTCATCACCGCTAGTGTCTTGAAACACCAATTTAATTGGTGTGCCATTAACACCACCTTTACTATTAAAATACTTCTCGGCAAGTTTGGCTCCAGCAACTTGCTCTTGACCTAGTAATGCCACATTGCTTGTTTGGGCAACAGCAATACCGATGGGAATAGCACCCGACAATGTACCCGTTGTCGCTGCGGTGTCGGTTGCAGTGTTATTTGTGGTAGTATTTGGGCTATTATTTGGAGAACTAGTTACAGTGTTAGTTCCACCACCACAGCCTGTTAGTAGCAAAGCACAAGTTGATAAGAATGCTGTTGTTCGAGCGATCGCGTTGTTCATCGTTAAATAATCATGTAGTTATTAGATATTCGGCAAAAGCTCATAGTAAAGGTCATAATCTGCAAACAAAATTACGCAGATTTCCACTTTTGCACGAATTATATTAAATCATTCTTATTTGAACATGCAAAGACAAATATTCAAAGTGTTTGTAAATACAAATTATTATAAATAGGAATGATTTTATCATTCCCCGGTTCTATTTGGGAATGTGCTATGAAGTTGCTTTGCCAGTTCAGTTGAGTAGTAAGTAAGGACTCTTAAGCCCTTTTTTCACTATCAGCTAATCCCTTAGGTTCGTAGTGACGACAACCATTACAAGGGCCTTCGGGATTGACAGCACAACGCATGTAGCCAGATCGGGCATTAAATTTGCAGCTGATGTCGCCAATTAGGTAACCCACCCCTTCTAAATAATAGCGATCGCTCTCAACCGATCTAAGGTTTTGCCGTCCCTGCACCGCCGGAAAATTCCTAGCTGCTTGCCTCATCCGTAAGCGTGACCGCGCCTGGGTTTTGCGGATTACCCACAGAGAAATCAGGGACGGTAAAAAACCAACGGCAATCACTAAAAGTGTCTTTAACACCTTCTTTTACCTCTTCTGTGCGCTGATTGATTGTCCCTGATGTTGCACTCTGGTGCAAATATTAGGGCAGTTTTGCCTAATTGCCACCAACTATGGTTGCAATTAGCAATGGCAATTTTGAGGAAGAAGTTCCTTCTGCCACTTCAATCAGCATAACTTTTACAACCTTAGGGGTGATCTGCCGTTGAATGTTGATAATTTTAAGATTTGTTGACTAATACCTTTTTGAACAAGCGTTTTGTGTCAGCCTCAGCCCCACTCTTGTTTTTTCTCTGTCGCTGCGATGCTAATTTTTTTTTGGTTTGCTGACGAAGTTGCTGTGCTAGCAGTGCAGCTTCCCTTTCGGCTCGGAATAAATCAACTCTTCGCGTTGTCAGAATAAATGATTCGTCAGGCTTTCGTTTCACCCAAGGGACGCTAACTGCGAAATACTGACAAATATTTTTGCATTTTAGAACTGGGTAACGTTTTTGAGTATTCAGTGTGTTAGCGATCGCTTTCAACTCTAATATCGCTGCTTCTAACTCTCCTGCCATCCGATTAACGCGTTCGACTTGGGCAATCAAACGTTCCTGTTCACTAATGATTTTTTTATCTTGGGGTTGCAGTGGCACTATCGCAGTAGTTACAGATGTAGGCTTTAACAGCAGAATGGGCTTTTTGTCCGTGTCTTGGATTTTTTTCATACTACCTCAAGCAAGACTAGCTGACTTTTAAGGCATTTTAGCAGCAAAATAGTATATTTGTACTACATGAGTTGTGTATATGTTGAATCTGAGGAAAATCCACAACTAAGCAAATATGTTGATGTTGATTATTGACCTTCACACGGTTATTGGTAAGGGCACAAAGCTTTGACCTCTACTATGTATTGCTCCTCCCATAGAGATATCGATGGATCAGGCATCATGCACCATTAGCCAGATGGAAGAGGTATGTGAGATTTTTAAGCTGAATTTAGGGACTTACAAATAAAAAACAATTGTGCTTGTGGGGTGAGCGTATCGCCCGCCCATAACCAAGGGTGGACAAGATGTCCATCTCACAAGATTGGATAATTTATTTCTTGGTAATCCCTTAGTAGGCTAAAAATTTATCGAATAGGTATAAAGCCGGATCAACCTTCGCTCATGCGATGATCTGGAATCAAGAACCTGCCAAAAGAGGCAGGGGAGCAGGGAGCAGGGGGGAGGATTGGACGGAAGCTCAGACTCCGAGCAATCAAGAACGTCTTAGAAAGACGGGGCTTGATCCCCATGTTCCGCTCCGCTTCGGGGCTTTCTATTGCTCCCCCTGCCCCCTGCCCCTCCGCCTCTTCGGTCAACATAATTCGTAATTCAATTCTTTTAGCTTGCTTCTGCGTAGTGATACTACAAATTACTAATGATCTAGTCACTACTTTCGAACTATGGTAGACGCAACGATAACTAATCTAGTCGATGCGGTGCGTGAGTCTGCATACCGACTGACAGGTGCAGCCGCAGACTACGACCCATTGATGAACTTGATTGGCGATGCCCGTGTCGTCTTAATTGGCGAAGCCACCCACGGGACGCATGAGTTTTATGAGCAAAGGGCTGAGATTACCAAGCGACTAATTCAAGAGAAAGGTTTTACAGCCGTAGCAGTTGAAGCAGACTGGCCGGATGCCTATCGCGTGAATCGCTATGTGCAGGGCGCGAGTGAAGATCCTACACCTGCGGAAGCGCTTTCCGGTTTCCAACGTTTCCCCACTTGGATGTGGCGCAACACAGATATGCTAAATTTTCTGAACTGGCTACGTGAATATAATGATGCTATCTCAGAAAATGCCGTCAAAGTTGGCTTTTATGGACTAGACCTTTACAGCATGTATGCCTCCATAGAAGCAGTTCTCGAATATCTGGATAAAGTTGATCCCGAAGCCACCCAACGTGCCCGTTATCGTTACTCATGCTTTGAGCATTTGGGTGAAGATGCCCAGACCTATGGCTATGCTACCAGCTTTGGACTGACAAAATCCTGTGAAGAAGAGGTGGTTAATGTACTAGAGGAACTGCAACGTCGGGCTGCCGAGTACATTCAAAAAGACGGAGAGGGAGCAGCCGATGAATTATTCTATGCCCTGCAAAACGCTCGGTTGGTGAAGAATGCCGAGGCTTACTACCGCTCAATGTTTCAGGGTCGGGTGTCTTCCTGGAATATTCGCGATCGCCACATGGCAGAAATCTTAGATCAGCTAGTTGCTCATTTTGAACAACAGGGTAAACCAAGCAAAGTAGTTGTTTGGGAACACAACTCCCATCTAGGAGATGCACGGGCAACTGATATGGAGGTAATGGGTGAAGTAAATGTGGGTCAATTAGTGCGCGATCGCTATGGTGATGATGCGGTGCTGATTGGCTTTACTACTTATACAGGTACAGTCACCGCGGCTTCTAATTGGGGAGGAACTGCCGAACTCAAGCTAGTTCGTCCTGCCTTACCAGGAAGCTATGAAGCCCTATTTCATCAGACTGGAGTACCCCAATTTTTGCTCTTGCTAAAGGATAATAATCCAGCAATTACAGGACTCAGAGAAGCACAATTGGAAAGAGCGATCGGTGTCATTTACCAACCAGAAACCGAGCGCATCAGTCACTACTTTTATGCTCGTCTCCCAGACCAATTTGATGCGGTGATCCACATAGATGATACAAAAGGTGTGCAACCTCTAGACCGCACTGCCTACTCGGATATGGAAGAAGCACCAGAGACTTTTCCCTTTGCTGTCTAGTTACGAGTCGGGAGTTTTGAATTATTGATCACAATATGGGTCTACAAGCCAGATAATAAGCCTTGTTTCCTCCTGAATTCTAAATTCTAGCTCCTGACTTCTGAATTCTGCTATATAAGCCCAAAGGACTGCACTCGGAAGGTGAAGTAGTCCCGGCAGCGCTGATAATATTTTTAGTAGAGTTATTTGTCATTAATTACCTTCCTGATGAAATTACGAATATACGAAATAGCTGATACCGAAGAAATTATGAAATTGTTCTACGACACTATTCATGAGGTGAATATTCACGATTACACACAAGAACAGGTAGATGCTTGGGCACCAGCAAAGATGGATATTGACGTTTGGATTAAAGGTTTAGGAAGTAAGTTTACTTATGTAGCAGAGGAGCAAGGTAAAATTATTGGTTTTGGGGAATTAGAGGCTAATGGCCATATTGACCGTTTTTACTGTCATAAAGATTTTCAAAGAAAAGGGATTGGTAAGAAAATTTTAGAACAGCTTGAATCAAAAGCAAAGGCTTTAGGGATTGAAAAGTTATTTACAGAAGCCAGTATTACAGCTAAACCTTTTTTTGAAAGACAGAATTTTATTGTGATTAAACAGCAAGAGGTAGAACGGAGAGGGCAAAAACTGATAAATTTTATCATGGAGAAACCAATTTAATGATTACTAAATTGATTTGATTAAAAACAGAGATTTGAGTGTAAAATTCAGCTTTAAACTGTCAAAGATATTCATATATTTTAAACAAGCAGTAGTTTTTTTCTCGTTGTGCATATCTAAATTTGTGGGATTTTCCACAAACAAAATACTTAATTCAGTGTAATTATTCTTCTATACCCTAAGGAATAAACGTTAGTTATTCCATTAGAAAGAAGCGACTGTAGCTCCTACTATCTAAAGTAAACCCAGAGGCAGCAAAATAAATCTCTGAGCAAGTTTAGTTAGATTGGTATGTGCCTCTGGTTAGAAAAGACACGACCTATAACAAAGTCAAATTTAAACAGAATAATCTTTCTTTGTTATCTATAACGCATTGGCAATTTATTTCGGGAAAATAGCCAAGTCTAGCCAAACACGAGTTATTAGATAAAGAATTCGCCGCAATACCCTTGATTTTTATTGAGGAATATAATTATGACGACACAGGAGCAACTACAACAATGGCATGAACTAGCACAACAGTTGCGTGTCGATAGTATTCGCGCTACAACTGTTGCCGGTTCAGGTCATCCTACTTCATCCATGTCACCCGCTGATTTGATGGCGGTTTTACTCTCCAAATATCTCGGCTACGACTTTGATAATCCACATAACCCTAATAGCGATCGCTTCCTTCTCTCTAAAGGACATGCTGCACCTCTGCTCTATGCCATGTATAAAGCAGCGGGGGTAATTACCGATGAAGAGTTATTGTCACTGCGGAAAATTGGCAGTCGTCTAGAAGGACATCCCACACCAGTTTTACCTTGGGTTGATGTGGCGACTGGCTCATTAGGACAAGGATTACCAATTGGTGTAGGGCTGGCTCTAGCAGGTAAATATCTAGATCAACTTCCATACCATGTCTGGGTGTTGTTGGGTGATAGCGAAACATCTGAGGGGTCTGTATGGGAGGCTTTTGATCATGCCTCACACTATAGTCTAGACAATCTGATCGCCATTATCGATGTCAATCGATTAGGCCAGCGAGGTCAGACTGAACTGGGCTGGAACATACAAGCCTATGCTGCGCGTGCTAGAGCCTTTGGCTGGCAAGCGATTGAAATTGATGGTCACGACTTGACAGAGATTGATCAAGCCTTTAGCGCTGCTTTGAGCATCAACGATCGCCCCACGGTAATTATTGCCCGCACAAAGAAAGGCAAAGGTGTGGCTTCTTTGGAAGATTTAGGTGGTTGGCATGGTAAAGCCCTCAAACCCGAAGATGAAAAACAAGCGATCGCGGAGTTAGGTGGTGAACGCCACATAATAATTCAAGTAAACCAACCCGAAGAACAAGGACAACCAGCTACAACAGGTAATCCTCAACCACTGCAACTTCCCACCTATGATAAAGGTGCAAAGGTCGCAACCCGTCGAGCATATGGTGACGCATTAGTAGCATTGGGAGCCGCTCAACCTGATGTAGTTGTCCTTGATGCCGAGGTGAGTAATTCCACTTACGCCGAAGATTTCGCCGAAGCCTATCCTGAACGCTACTTTGAGATGTACATTGCTGAACAACAAATGATTGCAGCAGCAGTGGGGTTGCAGGTGCGAAAATATAAACCTTTTGCTTCCAGCTTCGCCGCCTTCTTGAGTAGAGCTTACGACTTTGTACGAATGGCGGCTATCTCTCGCGCCAACATTAAATTAGTGGGTTCTCATGCTGGGGTATCCATTGGTCAGGATGGCCCTTCACAGATGGCACTGGAGGACTTAGCAGCCTTCCGGGCAGTGTGGAGTAGTACTGTACTCTATCCCAGTGATGCCAATCAGACGGCTAAACTAGTGGCGCAGATGAGCGATCGCAATGGCGTTGTTTACCTCCGCACCACCAGGGAAAGCACACCTGTAATTTATGGCTCTGATGAAGAATTTCCCATTGGTGGTAGCAAAGTAATCCGTAGCTCTGAGCGAGATCAAGCCACTGTAATTGCGGCTGGTATTACACTACATGAAGCACTTAAGGCTTGCGATCGTCTCAAAAACGAAGGGATCGCGGTGCGTGTCATAGATGCTTACTCTATCAAACCCATTGATGTGCAGACAATTCATCAAGCTGCACAAGATACCAAAGGTAATTTAGTCGTTGTTGAAGATCACTGGATGGAAGGTGGGCTAGGTGCGGCTGTGCTTGATACCTTTGCTGGTACTAATATTATTCCTACTTACAATGGGCCTCAAGTGCGGCTAATTAAGTTGGCAGTGCTTGATATGCCAGGCTCAGGCACTCCAGAAGAATTGCTCCATGCTGCCAAAATTGACGCAGATGCCATTGTTGAAGCCGTGAAATCGCAAGTCAGACAGCCAGTAGGGGTATAAGACAATAGGTTCGATGAGATAAGGGACTTCCAACTAAAAAAATATCCCATCGCTTTCTTGGCAGGGGAGCAGGGAGCAGGGAGCAGGGGGGAGCAACAGTCGTGTTGAGTCCAGAAATTAGGATAATTTATTTTTTGGAGTTCCCTAAGCTTAAATTTCTTTAAAGCAGTGATTAATTTTAATTTGCAGTTTTTCTCGTAATTGTTGTGCCTGCCGATAAGCCACTGTAAGCCCTTTGTTTGAATTGGGCAATTCTTTTGGTTCTAAAGGCTGAATAAAGTAGCGCAAGCGAGTTCTCATTGCCCAAATTCCCATTGAAGGAAACAGAATTAAGACAAGCATTAAAGGTGAGAAAGGCAAAAATGGTAATTTCACTAATCTTTGCAATTTCTGGAAATTAACAGCCCAAGGATGTAAAGATTCACTGCCGATGCAAACTACTGGGAGAATGGAAATTTGATAGCGATCGCTCAACTTAATAAAACTCACATCAAACTTTTCTAGTTGATAGCGTCTCCTCCAACCTTTTAGAGGGCCGCGGATGCCTTCGGGTGCATATAAGATAATTTCACTTTGGGCAATAGCTGCTTCAAAATCATCTAATTTGGCTCGCACACCACCCAAAACCTGTGACCATTTGGGTGGTAACCACCAAATTACCCAAGGATGCTCAAATAATGCTGGACTTGCTACGGGTTGTATTACCCATCCTCTAGTTTCACCTAATAAATAGCCCAAGGTCAAAAAATCCCAAGGAAAACACATGCCTGCATGATTCATTGCCACAATCAATGGCCCTGTTTGCGGCAAGTTTTCGACTTGTTGTAATTCTCCACGAAAATAGTATTTAACGATCGGGCCGAGAACTTCTTGGCGAAAAGCTTGTTGATATTTGGGATCAAATTCACCAACTTCTGTACGGGGTGAACGAAAACCAAGACGCAACCAACGAATCAGTATCGCCAGATAAAATCCGCCAGGAATTAAAAATAATCCATATTCCAGCCAATTCCAACCGTCTAAATCTGTGTGATAGTGCTGCCAATGGCGGTTGAATAAAATTAGCCAGCCTGGAGGATACCAAAGACAAAACCAATCAAACCAGCTAAATATATAGCCTTCACCTGGTGCATTTTCCAGTTGAGTGTTGA
Source organism: Nostoc sp. NZL (assembly GCF_015714705.1). Classification (NCBI taxonomy): domain Bacteria; kingdom Bacillati; phylum Cyanobacteriota; class Cyanophyceae; order Nostocales; family Nostocaceae; genus Nostoc; species Nostoc sp. NZL. Next base: position 18,683 of record NZ_WBKL01000069.1, read on the forward strand.
GGAGGTTTTCAGAGTGTTGGTTAATCAAAATAGTGATATAGATTAGGCAAAAATTTTGATTTAAATCTTATCATAGCTTTACAGCTTGGCTATTGGCATCTCACCAAAGAAGTAAAATTAACTACATATATTGAAAAGCATTTTAGATAATTTTGCCAAAATTAGCGATAATTTGGCAAAACTTATCAGTACAAAGTATTAGATACAACTAATGTATCCAGAGTATCTTTATAGCAATTCTCATTTAAATAAGGAATACGAAAATATTGTGTCCCTACGAGTATCTGTGTTCATTGTGAAAATTACTTTGTTTAACGTAGACGCATAGCGGCTTGCCGCAGGCTACGCACAGAGCGCTTACTCTTACGGTCAAGCTACGCGCAGCATCTTGTAGAGGAGTATAGAAAAAGAAGATTTCAGAAATGATTTAAAACTGCTGTTTATAAATATGACAATGTAACGCATCACCCATAGATTTTTGGCAGTGTGTGATGCTTGAAAATGCTCAAAACTCTTAAAATGATACTATTTTCACATCACATACGTGGCAAAATTTAATATTTATTTTATAGTTACCTTCTACAGTTCTTCTGTATCAACAAGTTTTGGTTGCACCATCTTAAAATAGTGACCAGTTATCAGAAGTATGGTAGAAAACTTAAATCAGTGAACAGTAATTAATGAAGCTAATAACTAATATCAGTTTTCCACCAAAAGATGAAATTGATAACAACTAATGACTGTTCAAATTCTTCCTCAAGCTGGAGACAAATGGCGAGACATGTGTCCTAACCTTCCTATATGGAAGTAGAAAAATCACTAAAAATTTCAGATTTAATCCGTGAACTTCGGCAGCAACTCGATCTGTCTCAGGAAAAGTTTGCAGTCAAGTTGGGAGTTTCCCTGCGAACAGTCAATCGTTGGGAGAACGGATCTACAGTGCCTTCACAGATGGCACTAAAGCTAATTGAAGAAATGTTACAGAAGATGGGCGAACCAGGCAAAAGACTACTGAACGAGTATCTCCTAAAAGCGGAGCAACGGGAGGACTCTTAAGATGATCGTGAAAGTACCCGAAAAAATTTTGATGATGCGTTCTTGGTTACTAACCTATGGTGTGATGATTCTGGTAGTCATAGCGGCGCTGCTGCTGACGCAACTATTTTTGCCAGTCTTCGATCCGAACGTATTTACATTATTTTATGCTGCTGTGGCAATCAGTGCTTGGTATGGTGGCATGGGACTTGGAGTGCTAGCGATCGCTCTTTGTGTTACAACTGCTCTCTATTTTTTGATCGAGCCAGTCTACTCGTTCGATTTCCTCAGCCTGCACGTCTTAGTACAATTAACTACATTCTCGCTAGTTTCCTTCTTAATTACCGCCCTCTCTTCAGAGTTGCGAACTGCCAGACGCAAGGCAGAGACAAGCCTGAAATTGTTGCAAAATAGCGAAATGCGGTTTAGCCGACTGGCAGAATCCAACATCATTGGAGTTATCGTCACTGACATGAAGAACGGCTCCATTATAGAAACCAATGATGCTTTTCTAAAAATGGTTGGCTATACGCGAGAAGATTTGTCCGCTAACCAGATGAACTGGCGCGAGATTACCCCGCCTGAGTATCTTCTTTTGAGTGAGCGTTCAGTGGAAGAACTTAGAACAGTCGGAGTCTGTAAACCCTTTGAGAAGGAATACATCCGCAAAGATGGTACAAGAGTTCCCGTTTTGCTTGGTTCTGTCCTGGTAGAAGACACTGAAGAAACGGTTATTGGCTTCGTTGTTGATTTGAGCGAACAGCAAGCTGCGCTACGCGAACGCCAGCAAGCCGAACAAAGTTTGCGGGAGAAGGAAGAACGCCTAAGATTAGCTAACGAGCGTTTTGAGTTAGCAGCATCTGCGGTTAATTGTCTCATTTATGACTGGAATATAGAGCAGGATATAGTTGATAGAACCGAGGGTTTAACCAGAATTTTGGGCTATTCCCTCGACATTGCTGAACCAACAGGTAATTGGTGGCGTGAGCTTGTTCATCCAGAAGATTTACAGCGTGTACAAGAAGAGGCAGCGATCGCTTTAGCAAATGGCGATCGCTATGCTGCCGAGTATCGCATTCGCAACCAGGATAATCGGTACATCTATATATTGGATCAAGGAATAGTCGCGCAACGGGATGCTGAGGGAAAACCAATACGTTTAGTTGGCAGCACTACAGATATCAGCGAACGCAAGCAAGCAGAGAAGGCAATCCAAGCAAGTGAAGAACGCCTCAGGAGTTTTGTCAAAGCAAATATAGTTGGCATTCTCTTCGGTAATGTGAATGGTGGTATAACTGAAGCCAACGACGAATTTTTGCGAATTGTAGGCTATACCCAAGCAGATATCCAGGCAGGTAGACTACGCTGGACTGATATCACACCTCATGAGTACCAATATTTAGATGAACTGGCAATTGCCGAGGCAACAGCGAAGGGAACCTGTACTCCATATGAGAAGGAATGTATTCGCAAGGATGGTTCCACTGTCCCAGTTGTAGTTGGCTACTCTCTGTTAGGAGAATCTCGGCAGAACTCAGTTGCATTCATTCTTGATATTAGTGATCTCAAGCAAGCTAAAAAAGCTCTAAGTCAGAGTCAAGAGCAATTTCAAGCTTTTATGGATAATATTCCAGCCGCAGCATGGATTACAAATGCAAACGGACGTGTACTTTACCTCAGTCCAACTTATCTGAGCACATTCAATTTAGCAACAAATAAGGCGATCAATAAAAACATTTTTGATCTATACTCAGCCCAAATCGCTCAACCCTTCCTCGATAACATTAGAATGGTTGCCCAGACGAATCAGGTTGTGGAAACGATCGAATCTGCCCCACGCATAGATGGCACCCTCGGCGAATTTTTGGTATATAAGTTTCCCATTGCAGATGCATCTGGGCAACGCCTAGTAGGAGGGGTTGCAGTTGACATCACCGAACGCGAACGCGCCCTGCGTGAACGCCAGCTTGCAGAACAAGCCTTGCAAGAGCGCAGTGAAAGACTCAAACTGCTCTCTGAAACAACCAGTGATTTGCTTTCAACCGAGCGCCCCTTGGATCTAATGAACAGCTTGTTTAGCAAACTCTCGGCGCAGATGGATTTGCATTTTTACTTCCACTATCTAACTGAGACGCACGAAAATAAGCAGAAACTTCGATTAGTGGCTTGGAATGGCATTACTAATGAAGTATTTCAAGCAATTGAATATTTAGAATTTAATCAAGGGATGTGCGGACTAGTAGCGCAAGAACGCCGTCAAATCGTCGTCAATGATGTGCTGCACTCTACCCATCCAAATGCCCACATCCTCAATGCTTTGGAAATCACAGCATATGCAGGTCAACCGTTAATTGCTCAGGGAAAGCTGCTTGGTGTCCTCTCCTTTGCCAGTCGCACCCGTACTCACTTCACTTCTGGGGAAATTGCCCTGCTGCAAGCAACTTCCGATCAGGTGGCGGTTGCTCTAGAACGCGCTCAGTTGATGGATTCGTTACAGCAGCAAAAAGAGCAATTGGTTCAAGCTAACCGGATCAAAGATGAATTTTTGGCGGTGCTTTCCCACGAACTTCGCACGCCGCTAAACCCGATCCTAGGATGGTCGAAGTTACTGCAAACTAAAAAATATGATGAAGCAACCACCACTCGCGCTCTCGAAACCATTGAGCGTAATGCCAAGCTTCAGACCCAACTAATTGAAGATTTGCTGGATGTATCTCGCATTTTACAAGGTAAACTCAGTCTGAATATTGCTCCTGTGAATCTGGAAACTGCGATCGCATCTGCAATAGAAACCGTAAGTCTAGCCGCCCAAGCCAAATCTATCAATTTGCGATTTACGATTTTAGATTTTGGACTAGAAAATCCTGACAGAAATTTAGAATCTATCGATTTTAACCAGCAACCTGACAATCTAAAATCCCAAATCCAAGTTGCGCTTCCAGCGTACCAAAGGTGCGGCTCAAAATTCTTAGTAACTGGTGATTCAGGTCGCTTGCAGCAAGTTATCTGGAATTTACTTTCCAATGCTATTAAGTTTACGCCCCAAGGTGGACAGGTAGAAATCAGTTTACAGTCACTTGGCTCTCAGGCTCAACTGCAAGTTAGTGATACAGGGAAGGGAATTAGCCCAGATTTTTTACCCTATGTATTTGATTACTTCCGACAAGCTGATGGTGCAACTACCAGAAAATTTGGCGGACTGGGATTAGGATTAGCTATTGTTCGTCACATCGTAGAGCTACATGGCGGCACAGTTAAGGCAGAAAGTTTGGGCGAAGAACAAGGAGCAACCTTTACAGTCATGCTACCGCTGATCGAGATTCATCTTAATAACCACCAGATTGATAAACAACTTGATGATTTGCCCGATCTAAATGGGGTGAAAGTTCTGCTTGTGGATGATGAGCGTGATACGCGAGATTTAATTGCTTTCATTCTGGAGCAGTCTGGCGCGGTAGTAATTCAGGCAGCATCGGCTATAGAAGCATTACAAGCTATGCCTCAGTTCCAGCCAAATCTGCTGTTAAGCGACATTGGAATGCCGGAATTAGACGGCTATATGCTGATGCGTCAAATCAGAGCTATGCCACCAGAAATGGGAGGAACAATTCCAGCGATCGCTCTTACAGCTTACGCAGCTGAGGCAGATTACCAACAGGCAATTGCCGCCGGATTTGGGCAGCATATTACTAAGCCAGTGGAGCCTGCTAAGTTACTTCGAGCGATCGCTAACCTGATTTATACTAGCAATCTGCAAACTAGTACAACACGCTGTAAATAGAGCAATCATGACTAATGTAAATGACTCTGCCGTTGTAGCTGAAGTAACTGATTTGTACCTCAAATATGAAGAAGCTCTTTGTAATAATAATTTGGAAGTGATGGATACCTTGTTTTGGGATGCGCCCGACGTAGTGCGGTTCGGGATCTCAGAAAACCTCTATGGCGGCGATGAAATTCGTAACTTTCGCCAGAATCGTCCAAACCCGAAAATAGAGCGAGAAATCTCTAATCTCAAGATTGTAACCTTTGGGAAAGATTCAGCAACAGTGACTTTAGAGTTTCGTCGCAATATTAATGGTGTAGAACGTTATGGGCGACAAAGCCAGACTTGGTACAGGTTTACTGAAGGATGGAAAGTGGTTTCAGCGCATGTTTCATTATTGCCAGTGTCAAAAGAGGCAGGGGAGCAGGGGGCAGGGAGCAAGGGGGAAAACTGAGACGGAAGCTCAGACTCCGCCCCAGTAAGATCGCCCTTTATGGCGGGGCTTGTCTGCGACACGCTGTTCGCGAACATACCCATGCTCCGCTCCACGGCAACTCTTGGAGACGCTGCGCGAACGGGGCAGGGCTTGCTCCCCCAGCGAAGAGCACCGTGCCCCGGAGCTTCTTGGTGAGGGTGGGGTCGAATTCCTTTCGTTCTATCCCCCTTGCTCCCTGCTCCCTGCCCCCCTGCCTCTTGTTCAATCTCCCTTGTCCCCAGTCTTTAACAAATAAATTAGTGCCTCTACTAAAGCCTGATTTTGCTCATCTGTACCAACAGTAATGCGTAATTTATCATCTAATCCAGGCTGTTTGAAGTAGCGAATTAAAATTCCCCGTTCCTTCAGCTTTTGATAGAGATATTCTGCGTTTCCTTCTCTTGGCTGTGCCAGCAAAAAGTTAGCTTGAGAATCCCAAACATGAAAACCTAATTGTTTCAAGTCTGTTGCTAACTTAGTCCGTGATGCCTTAATCTTTGCTACACAAGCATTTTTATAAGCTTGGTCGGTGATGGCAGCCGTGCCAATTGCACAAGCGATCGCATCAATGTTATAGCTATCCTTTACCTTAAACAATCCCTGCAACAGTTTGGGATTTGCGACTCCAAACCCTAGCCGCAATCCTGCCAATGAGTACCCTTTGGAAAGTGTGCGAATTACGATGACGTTTTCGTATTCCTTGACCAAAGCCAATGTATTCTCTTCGGTAAAATCTACATATGCTTCATCAATCACTAAAACTCCAGATAACTGGCTGGCTAATTTTCGCAGTTCATCTGTTGCCACCACATGCCCTGATGGACTATTTGGCGACGCAATGAATGTCACACATCCATTGGCAGCAACCAGTTTTTCTAAAGGTAAACTGTAGTCTTGGTTGTAAGAAATCTCAGTAATTTCCGCGTCTTGTATTTCTGTTAAGGTGCGATATAGCACGTAAGTTGGCATCGGATAAACTACCTTTTTGCCAGGTTCTGCACAGGCTCGAATTACTACGCTCAACAATTCGTCACTGCCATTTCCTACAATGATCCAATCGCTAGGAACTCCTAAAATTTTACTTGCAGCTTGACGGAACTCTTCCCCGAAAGGTTCTGGATACCGCCGCAACCGCTCCCCATCAATATTTTGTAGCGCGGCAAGCGCCGCAGGAGAAGGAGGATAGGGGTTCTCGTTGCTGTTAAGTTTGATAATCTGTGTACCGCGTTGGGGCTGCTCACCGGGAATGTAGCTAGCCATTGCATTAACATTGGAGCGAAAGTAGTTGGTCATAGAGCATGGAAAAAGATGACTGGTGACTCAATACGGTTCGGATAAGGTTTTTTGATGAAAGTTATAGATCACAAAGACGCGATAAATCGCCGTCTTTACAATAATCAGTCCTTTGTAGAGACGGCGATTTATCGCGTCTCTTCCCTTAACCGAACCGTATTGACTGATGACTGATGACTGTTAACCGTCAACCGTCATCAGTCTTTCGTATTATCCCATCCTCTTTTAAAGGTGGGGATGAGCTTAAAAGTCTGTTGGTTCACAACCAGGACTTACGCATTGAAAACCTGAAACCTTTATCCCCCCTAACCCCCCTTAAAAAGGTTACCGTGTACACACAAGTCAAATTACCCCCCTCAATCCCCCCTTGGAAAGGGGGGAAGCCGGAAATCAAGTTCCCTCCCCTTTCCAAGGGGAGGGCTAGGGTGGGGTAAAACTGACGCGAAAACCAGGTGAGTAAACTATTTCAGACTTGTGTATACACCGTAGCTTAAAAAGGGGGGGATCTTAAAGAGCCAATTTTTCAAGGGGGTTGGGGGATCTCTTGTGCGTAAGTCCTAACAATACAAGTCTGTTGGTTCACAACACAAGTCTGTTGGTTCACAACACAAGTCTATTCGTTCACAACACAAGTCTGTTGGTTCACAATATAAGTCTGTTGGTTCACAATATAAGTCTGTTGGTTCACAATATAAGTCTGTTGGTTCACAATATAAGTCTGTTGGTTCACAACACAAGTATTTTGGTTCACAACACAAGTATTTTGGTTCACAACACAAGTCCATTCTCAACGATTTGTTGTCTTGCCTTGTATAATTACTGACATAGCAATCTAATCTTATTAAAAAAAATACCTTTTTTTGCCAGTTTTACTGAACCACAACATTGTCCTATTGAGACACTCTAGAAAGATAAGTTTAGTAAAAAGTATACATAGATGCCACGCAAAAAAAGAAGCTCTCCTGTGCTAGAAAAAACTGAACAGAGAGTAATCGGATTTAAATCAATTGATTCTAGTCTTGACTTTGGTGATTCTATCAGTTTAAACAATTTAACCCAGTTAACCGGGCGACTCCGCAACCAGATTGACCAGTATAATATGATGCTCACCGCCCTTGACTCAGCAAAGGCAGAAATAGAAACCCTTGAAAAGACCATTCGGGAAACTTCAGAACGCTTAGTCTGTGGTGTGGCGTTGAAGTATGGCAAAGACAGCCGGGAATACGAGATGACAGGCGGGGTACGCAAGAGCGATCGCATTCGTAAAGCCATCATTACCCGGTTAAAATCGACCGCAGACTCAAAAGCGGCTTCTCAACAGACGGCGTAACGGGCAAAAAGTAGGCATCATTTACGGTAAATGATGCCGCACCTCAATAGTTGGCGCTTCGCTTTGGTTCTGAGAAGCAGGTGCATTTTGTGGTATCTAACTCCAGCTTAAGTTTAGCAGGCAATTAAAATAGTAATTTTACTGGGGTTATTAAATATTTACGTAAGTTACGATACAGCCTGATTAACGAGTAAATGCTGACATCTTTTCATTGTCTTAAACGGGGTGGATACCGATGACATCTGAAAGCGATCGCCAAAAGGAACTTGAACAACGGGAACGGATATTACGAGAACGAGAAGTTGAATTGCGACTCCGGGAAATGGAAACTAACATCCAGGCTACCGATGCTGCTTTTCATCAAACTGTAAAGCATCAGCCAGAAAATTCCCAGAAACCTTGGATCAAAAAAGCGATTCTGGCTGGAAAGCTGTTTGCTCTTGGTGTAGTAACACTAGTTGCAGTGAGAATAGCCTCAGTGTTGGCTGGGTTTATTATTGTTGGTGCGCTGGGGTGGATGTCTTACAAATTATTTTTGGAATCTAAAAAAACCAATCTTTAATAAAGGTGTAACTATGATGACTAATAAAGTAGCAACTGATAGATTTATCCAAGATTTAGAGCGTGTTGCTCAAGTGCGATCGGAGATTTCTGTATGTTTGAGCAAACTAGCTGAAACAATTAACAAAGCCGAATTGGCTGGAGACTCTTCATCAGGTAAACTCAGCTTAGAACGAGATATTGAAGATATTACAGTAGCTAGTAAAAACCTCCGGCAAGGTGTATTTCGCCTTTTGGTATTGGGCGATATGAAACGGGGTAAAAGCACGTTTCTCAATGCCTTAATTGGGGAAAACTTATTACCGAGTGATGTTAACCCTTGTACCGCAGTGTTAACAGTTTTACGCTATGGCCCAGAAAAGAAAGTCACCATTCATTTTAATGATGGTAAAAGTCCACAACAGCTAGATTTTCAGAATTTTAAATATAAATATACCATTGATCCAGCTGAAGCTAAAAAATTAGAGCAGGAGAAAAAACAAGCCTTTCCAGATGTAGATTATGCAGTAGTTGAGTATCCATTAACATTATTAGAAAAGGGAATTGAAATTGTCGATAGTCCAGGATTGAATGATACAGAAGCGCGAAACGAATTATCTTTGGGTTATGTAAATAATTGCCATGCAATTTTGTTTGTGATGAGAGCTTCTCAACCTTGTACCTTGGGTGAGCGTCGCTACTTAGAAAATTATATCAAAGGTCGGGGATTGACGGTTTTCTTCTTAGTTAATGCTTGGGATCAAGTGCGAGAATCATTAATTGATCCTGATGATGTTGAAGAATTAAAAGCATCTGAGAATAGATTACGGCAAGTATTTAACGCGAATTTAGCAGAATATTGTACTGTAGAAGGTCAGAATATTTATGAAGAACGCGTGTTTGAGCTTTCGTCAATTCAAGCACTCAGACGACGGTTGAAAAATCCCCAAGCTGATTTAGAGGGGACAGGCTTTCCGAAGTTTATGGAAGCGCTTAATACTTTTCTTACCAGAGAACGTGCGATCGCAGAACTCCGTCAAGTCAGAACCTTAGCAAGACTTGCCTGCAATCATACCCGCGAAGCAGTTGCAAGACGTATACCATTACTTGACCAAGATGTAAATGAATTAAAAAAACGAATTGATTCAGTAGAACCAGAGTTTAACAAACTTACTGGTATTCGGGATGAATTCCAAAAAGAAATCCTCAATACAAGAGACGCTCAATCAAGAACCATTTCCGAATCTTTTCGCAGCTATGTTTTAAACTTAGGTAACACCTTTGAAACCGATTTCTTACGTTATCAGCCGGAATTAAATTTGTTTGATTTTCTCAGTAGTGGTAAACGAGAAGCATTTAACATCGCATTGCAAAAAGCCTTTGAGCAATATATCACTGACAAATCTGCTGCTTGGACATTAACTGCTGAAAAAGATATCAATGCAGCTTTTAAAGAACTTTCTCGCAAAGCTGCACAATATGGCAGTTCTTACAGTCAAGTCACAGATCAAATTACAGAAAAGCTCACCGGACAAGATGTAAAGGTAAATACCACTGCGACTACTGAAGAAGATAACTCTCCCGGCTGGGCAAAATGGGCAATGGGATTGTTATCGCTGTCTAAAGGAAATCTTGCTGGTTTCGCACTAGCCGGGGCCGGATTTGATTGGAAAAATATCTTGTTAAACTACTTCACTGTAATTGGTATTGGCGGGATAATTACAGCAGTGACAGGAGTTTTGCTTGGGCCCATCGGGTTTGCGCTGCTAGGTTTAGGAGTAGGATTTTTGCAAGCAGATCAAGCGCGTAAAGAGTTAGTTAAAACGGCGAAAAAAGAGTTAGTTAAACACCTACCCCAAGTCGCGCATGAGCAATCTCAGGTTGTATACAATGCCGTTAAAGAGTGTTTTGACTCTTACGAAAGAGAAGTAGGTAAGCGGATTAATGATGATATTGTATCTCGTAAGGCTGAATTAGATAATTTAGTCAAGCAAAAACAAACCCGTGAGATAAATCGTGAGAGTGAGTTAAACCGTTTAAAAGAATTACAGGAAAATGTAATAGCTCAGTTGCAAAAAATCGAGGCAGCTTATAGCAACTTATTAGCTTACTATAGCTAATATATGTAATTACTCTCGTTACTCTCGTTCCCAGCATCTAGCTGTGAATGCCTACTTGGAGGCTCCGCCTCCCATAACCATAAAAATATGAGGCGGAGCCTCAATGAATTGCATTCCCAGATTTTAGCTGGGAACGAGGAATAGGGGAACTATGCAACAACAGTATGAAGGTTATAAGGATTTAGCAGATTCTCTCAAATCTGCATCTACGTTACTGAATTTAGAACGAAAATCGCAACTACATCAAGATATAATTACCATTTGCAATCATCTGGTTAATCCTAGTTTTCGCATTGCAGTATTTGGCCCATTTAATCATGGCAAATCTACCTTACTGAATGCCATGCTAGGGAATCGCACTTTACCAATTGATTTAATTCCCACCACAGGTGCAGCAATTACTGTCAAGTATGGCTCTGATGTGCGGACTCGTATCATGTTGGTAGATGGTACAGAAATCTATCGCAGTGGCACAGAAGTTTTACAGCAATTTGCAATTCTTGATGGCAATAGACAGATGCGACAAGATGTAGCATCTGTGGAAGTTTTTTGTCCACATCCCTTTTTGGAAACAGGTGTAGAATTTCTCGATTTACCAGGAACAAATGATCGGGATGAACAAGATAATTTAATCCAAGAAAAATTATTAAGTACAGATTTAGTTATTCAATTATTAGATGCACGAAAGTTAATGACTTTGGGTGAGCGGGAAAACTTACGAGATTGGCTATTAGATCGTGGTATTAAAACAGTTATATTTGTTGCCAATTTTATGAACTTACTCGAACCCGACGAGCAAAAACAGGTGCAAAATCGCCTGCTGTTTGTTGCAGAAAGCTTTCGAGCCGAATTACCTCCAGGTTTTAGTAATTTATATCGCGTTGATGCTTTACCTGCCTTAAGAGCCAGATTAAAAGGCGATGTTGCTGCTGCCAATAGTAGCGGTTTAGCGGCTTTTGAAACAGCTTTGCAACATATTGTGGGGATTTTTCAACCAAATTGTGGTAGTGTGCGTTTGCCAAGAGTGCAAGCGATCGCTTCTCAAATCCAACTCTCATTAACAGCTAAAATTGACCCGATTGCTCTTGAAATCAAATCTTTTGATGATAAACAAAATACTAAAGTTGAAATTAAACAAAAAGCAGCCAATTTAATTTATAAAGGTTTTGCTACTAGCGTGAGAGAATTACGCGATTGGCTAGCATTATCTAACCTACTCACAAAATATCAAGCTGATGCGGCAGTTGCATTGGCAGAAAACAACTTTAAAATTTGGCAAACAAATACTCTTAAAAAAGACCTGAACGAATTGCAATTGGCTGCGATGAAATGGCTTTATCAAGCTTACGAGTTTTTCCAAGAAGAACGACCGCAAGATTTATTAATTCCTTTTCCCAGCGAACCACAAGTAATACTACCCCCAAAGTCAAGTAATACTGATGATTTGAGTGAACCTGGTTCTATCGCTGTTGGTGGCGGTATTGGTTGGTTGTTAGGTGGCCCGGTGGGTGCTGCTGTCGTCGGGAGCATTTCTTATTTGTTAAACAAGAATATCCAAAAGCAAGACGAACAATTGGCAAAGGAGTCTTATCATCAGGAAGTTGCTAAACTTTGTATAACTGCAATTGAAGATTATTTATCTATTTTCAGCAGTCAAGGGTTATCACTTTTGACTGAATATGAACAAAAAGCTGAAAAAGTAATTTGCTTTGAATTCAGTCAAGAACCGCTAGAAATTACTAATAGACGGGAAAATTTGCAGCAGTTACAGAACGGTTTTAATCAGTTGCTACAAGAGTTAGAGAAGGTCAAAATCCTCTCCAATCATCAAGCTTATAAAGAAATACCTACATATAGCAACACTAATAGAAAATATTCACCACAGCCAGAGAGAGTTCAAACTTCTCCTAAAAAAGATCCTAGTGTTAAGCAACAACAGGAAAATACTGCTAAAAATAGTGGGACAAGAGTAGAATCTGTTTCCCCACCACCACCGCCAAAAGCTTCTCCCTCTCCCCGTCCAGAAGAGGTGGAGGCGAAATTTCGTGATTGGGAACTTAATGAAGAAATAGCACGAATGAAAGCAGAAATGCGTAGCCCTAAGGCTTGTCGTCAGACATCGCCTGGTTCTCAAACTAGCAAACAGCAAAATGCGACTCAAAGCAATAAAGCACCCAATCAACCCAAAACCCAGACACAAAAAGATAAAATTACTCGTGCCTACAGCATTTTAGGATTGCAAACAAATGCTTCTCAGACTGAGGTAAAGCAGGCTTATCGAACTTTAGTAAAAAAATGGCATCCAGATTTGTTTGTTAATCAGCCGCAACTACAAAAACAAGCTCAAGAGAAAATGCACTTAGTTAATGATGCTTACACAATTTTGAGTGAGAAATGAACTGCAATATACCCGACTCATCAAAAAAGTCGGGGATTTTTAGATTTCATCCTAATTTCATTTCTAGCTGCAAAGCTAAGAAGTAAATATAGAATTAGGAAACTGTTAGGTGAGATTTATGCAACTGCTATCTTTGAGGAACAGCTTTTTGGCGTTAACCTTGACTGCGATCGCTTCAGGCGGTGGGTTAATCACAGGCTGTACCAGTACTGCTTCCCAGAGCCAAAGCGAAGCGCCAAAGGCAACCACCACCAATGCTAACAACAATCACATGAATCACAGCATGGCAATGGATTTAGGCCCAGCCGATGCTAATTTTGATTTACGGTTTATCGACGCTATGACACCGCACCATCAAGGGGCTGTAGAAATGGCTAAAGAAGCGCAGCAGAAATCAAAACGTCCTGAAATCAAAAAACTAGCAGACGATATCATCAAATCGCAAAACCAAGAAATCACTCAGATGAAGCAGTGGCGACAAACTTGGTATCCCAAGGCGGGAGATAAACCAATGGCTTATAGCAGCCAAATGGGTCATACGATGGAAATGTCATCTGATCAGATGCAAGCCATGATGATGAGTCAAGATTTAGGTGCAGCTGATGCTGAATTTGATCTGCGCTTTATCAATGCGATGATTCCTCACCATGAAGGGGCTTTAACAATGGCACAAGATGCCTTGAGTAAGTCTAAGCGCCCTGAAATTAAGCAATTAGCCCAAGAAATTATCAAGGCACAAAATACAGAGATTAAGCAAATGCAGCAGTGGCGAAAAAGCTGGTATAACCAGTGAAACTAACTTTCACAATCAGGGCAGGTCTATTGTTTCGTTGTCTTGTTCCCAGTCTCCGACTGGGAATGCCGTCTTAGAGGCTCCGCCTCTCTTGCTAGCGGCAGAGCCGCTTTTGAGTTGCATTTCCAGCCTCTTGCTGGAAACGAGATTTGAAAAGGCTTTTAGCTTAAGTTGACACCAATAAGCATTGCCATGCCCTTACCAGCGTATTTGTATCATTATTAATGAAATGGTATGACCTCATAATTCCCCGTTTAGAAAATGGAGAATTATGAGGTCAAAAGGTCTATCTTAATGGAGCAAGAGGACTCCCGTTAAGCTTCGCTGTAACGGGAGATGAATTGCGACCAATATAACACTGAGCGCAGCGAATCATTATTTTGGTTGTTCCTGATGCTCAACGTAATTTTTTAATTGTTCGACTGTAACACCCCCACAACTGGCTACAAAATACGCACCAGTCCAGAAATATGGCAAGCCATAGAAGTATTTTGTAGCCAACCAGGGAAACTCTTTACGTATTAGCCTACTACTCACTGTTTTGATATTTCCAATCAGTGTTGAGAGTGGTTTGTCAGGTCTATAGTCAATCAATAAATGTACATGGTCTGCCTCGCCATTGAACTCTAGTAAAGTACAATCCCATTTCTTTAAGGTATCTGCGATGATTTCTCCAAGTCTTTTTAAAATCTCTGCATCGATAGCTTTTCTACGATACTTTACAACTAAAACAACGTGAGCATTAAGCTTGTAAACAGACCTAAAACCATGATTATACATACTTGACAGATAATAGCGGCAAATAGTATATATCACTAAGTCTCTGAAAGTCACATTGATGTTAGATGTATTAAAGGTCAGAATTTATCCAAACACAGAGCAACAAGTATCCTTGGCTAAAAGCTTTGGATGCTCTCGATTTGTTTGGAACTTTTACCTCAACAAAACTAATATTCAATATGCGGAGACTGGTGTTGGGCTGACCTACTGCCAAATGGCAAAAGACCTTACCCAACTCAAAAAACTAGCTGATTACGACTGGTTGCAAGAACCAACTGCTGCTGTTTTACAACAGTCACTCAAGAATTTGGAATCTGCGTTTAAAAACTTTTTTGCAAAACGTACTGGATTCCCGAAATTTAAGAGCAAACACTCTAAGCAGTCAATTCGTTTTCCTGAAAGTTGCTCGATTAAAGGTGGTAATTTAAAACTTCCTAAACTTGGATTAGTTAAAGTTAGCCTCTCCAAGAGTGTTAATGGCAAGATTAAATCTGTAACTGTTT